>JAUWTR010000283.1 GCA_030614645.1 Candidatus Aminicenantota bacterium | reverse complement strand
CATGGAAACTGGTAAATCCCGCAGAAAGCCATCCGGAACAACGCGGGCATGGTTCCCCGAGAGAATCTCGAGGAGAGCGTTGTGAGGACAGGAAGGGATTTTCCCGCGGGGGAAAATCCCTGTCTTTCGAAGGGACTTACCTGTGTCCATGCCTCCACCTCTGCGTGTTTTCGGATCAACTGACCTGATTCTTGCTTAATGCTCAGAAGCTTAGAAAAAATGGGGGAACTTCAGTCACTATTTTCCATTTACTAAATAAGACATCTATGATATATACAAACACTACTTATTCTCTCTTAATTTCGATCTAGGAGGATCGGATGAACGAAACATATCTTTTGTTTTCAATAGGTGCAGGTATATGTGCTCTTGTTTTTGCTCTTTGGAAATCCACCTGGATAAACAAACAGGACCCTGGCAATAATAAAATGATAGAGATCGGAGCAGCAGTCAGAGAAGGTGCCATGGCATTTTTGTCCCGCGAATATAAGGTTATCGGAATATTTGTTATCGCAGTTGCCTTGCTTTTAATTATCGGGTACAAGGGCAATTTAAAATGGGTGGCAGCTTCCTTTGTTATTGGGGCATTATGCTCTGCCACAGCTGGTTTTTTCGGAATGCATGTCGCAACCTCAGCTAACACAAGGACCACAAATGGGGCTCGCAAGGGGCTCCAACCCGCCTTAAGAGTTGCCTTTGCCGGCGGCACAGTTATGGGGATGTGTGTAGTAGGCCTTGGTGTGCTGGGTTTATCGATCCTTTTCTTAGTATACACTAAAGCTTTCGGCTCTGAAGTCACAGACCTTACTTTAAAAGTACTGCCAATAATCAACGGGTTTGCCATGGGTGCATCATCAATTGCATTATTTGCTCGAGTAGGAGGCGGTATTTTCACAAAAGCAGCGGATGTTGGCGCTGACTTAGTAGGAAAAATAGAAGCTGGTATTCCCGAAGATGACCCCAGGAATCCTGCTACTATAGCAGATAATGTCGGTGATAATGTCGGTGATGTTGCTGGGATGGGGGCTGATCTATTCGAATCATATGTAGGTTCAATTGTCGGTTCTATGGTCCTGGGTGCCACTACAGGTAATTTAATGCTTGTTATTCTTCCTCTGATAATCGCTGGTGCGGGAATCATCATATCCATAGCCGCGACCTTTTTTGTTAAGACAAAAGAAGGAGGTGATCCTCAGAGATCCCTAAACATCGGTACTTGGGGAGCAGGTATAATAATGACAATACTCACCTATCCGATAGTAATAAATCTTGCTCCAAAAACATATGAGATCTCAGGAAAAATGTTTAATTCCACAGGAATTTTCCTGGCAATAATCAGTGGACTCGCAGCCGGAATAGCTATTGGAAAACTTACTGAATATTATACTGCAGAGAATAAAAAACCAGCCCAAAAAATTGCCGAAGCCTCAAAAACAGGAGCAGCAACTAATATCAGCTCCGGGTTAGGAGTAGGAATGCGCTCTACAGCATTACCAACAATCTGCCTGGTTTCAGCAATTCTACTAGCCTATCATTTCGCCGGTATTTATGGCATTGCTATCGCCGCACTCGGCATGCTGGCTACAACGGGAATTCAACTCGCAGTTGATGCTTACGGACCTATTGCAGATAATGCCGGCGGCATTGCTGAAATGGCAGAGCTGGGCCTTGAAGTCCGAAAAAGAACTGACAAGTTGGATGCGGTTGGAAATACCACTGCTGCTATTGGCAAGGGCTTTGCCATTGGATCCGCTGCGTTGACGGCCTTAGCTCTTTTCGCTGCATTTCGTACCACAGTCGGAATAAATACAATCGATCTAACCAAACCATCGGTAATGGCGGGTATTTTTATTGGAGGGATGCTGCCTTTCCTTTTTTCATCATTTGCCATGGGAGCTGTTGGCAAGGCTGCTTTTTCTATGATAAAAGAAGTCCGCCGTCAGTTCCATGAAATTCCCGGCCTTCTTGAGGGAAAATCCAAGCCAGAGTATTCGAAATGCGTTGATATCGCAACCAAAGCCGCAATTAAAGAGATGATCATTCCCGGGCTGCTCGCAGTATCAACCCCGGTTATCGTCGGCTTTGTAGGTGGACCAGAGATGCTGGGTGGGGTTCTGGCCGGCGTCACTGTTTCCGGGGTAATGTTAGCTCTTTTTATGTCAAATGCAGGAGGCGCCTGGGATAATGCCAAAAAATACATTGAGGGCGGAATTTTTGGAGGAAAAGGTTCAGACACCCATAAGGCTGCGGTCACAGGTGATACTGTTGGAGATCCATTTAAAGATACAGCCGGGCCATCCTTAAATATTCTTATCAAACTTATGAGTGTTATTTCACTCGTAATTGCTCCTTTGATCCTTTGAGGGCTACATAAAGAATCACTGTTTGTTGAATATTTCAGCTTTTTCTTGCCTGTATCTCCCCTCTTAATCTCTAATCCAGAATCCTAAATCCTTAAGTGAGTTTATTTGCTATTCTTAATTATTTCAGTTATAATTTTCCCCTAATAAAATCAATCTTCCATTATTGAACCTAAAATGAAAGTCAATGTATTGAGCATTATCAAACAACTCAGCAAAGAGCGTGGAGTAGACACCGATGTAATAGTTAATGCAATAAAAGAATCACTAAAAGTGGCTTCATCCAACTATTTTGCAAATAATGAAGAAGTCACAATAAATTTTGATCCTGAAAATGGTGAACTAAGAGTTTTTACCGTTAAAAAAATCAGTAAAAATCCGAAATATCCAGCTTCCGAAATCTCTCTCTCTGAAGCAAAAAAAATTGATGTGGCCGCTGCTTATGGAAACTACATTGAAATCGATCTCCCCTCTAAGACTTTAGGCCGCATTGCAGCTCAAGCAGCAAAACAAGTCATTTTGAAAAAAGTAAAGAATGCTGAACAGGAAAAAATTTATGTTTTTTTTACCTCCAAACTCGGTGAAATTGTATCTGGAGCTTTAAGAAGATTCGGTCCAAACCACAGTATAATTTTCGAGTACAACAAAACAGAAATATTGCTTCCGGAAAGAGAAATGCTTCCCGGAGAAACATTTGTCAGAGGAGACAGGATAAAAGCTTCTGTTATCCGGGTATTAAGGGAAACATATGGCCCTCAGGTTATTGTATCCAGAATAAATAATATATTTTTAGCCAAACTCCTGGAGACAGAAATACCGGAGATAGCAAACGGAAATATTGAAATAAAAGATATAGTCCGTCAACCTGGGGAAAGAGCAAAAATAGCAGTTTTAGCAAAAGAAAAAGACATTGATCCTATTGGAGCCTGTATTGGGTTGAGGGGAAACAGGATCTTGTCGATCCGTAAAGAATTGTTTGGCGAAAAAATAGATGTTATAGAATGGTCGGATGACCCTACCACCTATGCAAAATCTGCTCTAAATCCGGCAAAAGTTGATAGTGTTTCTATTTCAAATAAAAAGGATAAAATCTTAAAAGCTAATGTTTCAAGAGATCAATTCTCTCT
>JAUWTR010000078.1 GCA_030614645.1 Candidatus Aminicenantota bacterium | reverse complement strand
CTCTTTGACCATAATAATGCCGGATTTCCTGGTGATGACGACATGGTATGGGATTGGTGGGGATATAACAAGACCTTTACCGGATCCGGTCTTTACGGTCATTACTATTTTTCCGAGATTAATTTTGACTGCCATGAAAAGACTGGCGGCGGCTCCAGCGGCACCCCCGATTGCAGCATAGAAGACTATTATTTCAAGGGTCTTCCCTGCGGGTATATCAGATGCCTCAGGGAACCTGCCGATGCGCGTGATTCGACATTTGACCTGACCCTTTCCGGCGCCGCACCTGTTTATAATGTTGACTATGGCGATACGGTTGAGGTTTACGGCTGGGCGCTTGTAAAGGCTATCATGCGGCATACCTCTGATTTCAGCTTTGCCGAGCCGGAGCAGGGAGCAGAGGCAAGCGGAGGTACCTATGACAGCGCCACCAATGTGCTCGATGCCTGGGTTAATATAAACCTTGACTTTATCAATCCCATTCCTTCGACTCCAAGCGGTATGTCCCCGGTAGACACCCAGGAGGCCTGGATGGATGCTTTCGGACAGAAGGGTTATATAATTCCCAAGGCAGAGTTCACGGCCTGGCATGATGGTACACCTCCCGAAGCCGGTAAATATATGGTTCCTACCTATACATTGGGAAATGCTTCCCCGTATCCGGATGAATATATTGAAACCGGGCTGGAAGACATGGGCCCCTGGCTGGATGACCTTGTGAATAATATGTTGGGTGATGTGTGGGATGAAATAGCAGATGCCGACTATCTCTATATTGCATTTTCCCGGGACAACTTTGTAATTGATGATGGTGACTATACGAGTGTTGACAGTGATGGAATCCCTGGGAATGAAGGCAAAACATCTGCGGATGGAGCCAATCTAATGACCCTTCATCCGGAAGCATGGCCCATCCTGGCAAAAACCTTTTTGAATGATGAGGTTGTCTGGATCGCCGCCGGCATGGCACGCTACAAAAATCACCTGGGAATCGATGCGGACGGAAATGACTACTTTCCCCAGGAGCAAGCGCAAGAACTTTATTACACCGGTGCAGCCTCTGGTCTGCAAGCTCTGAAGTTCTTTGATCCCGCTTATGGTTGGCCAAGCCAGGCTGATTTGTATAACACCTATCACACTGGCACTTCAGGAGAGGACATGAACGAAAGTGATCTAGCCTGGATGCTGACTGATCAGACCAACCAGAATCCTGATACCGCAAGATATAATTTTATCGGTTTTTCGGACCCTGACCAGGATCATGCCATAAAAAGGATGCTATACTGGATAGATTATCCCGTGCCAACGGTAGCTGAGGCTAATGCCCCGGCCCATGTGCCCACAGACGGATCATACAGCAATAACTGGAAGACGGTACGGGGCTTTGTAAGCAACAAGGATCCCTGGGTTAACTGGCAAATGCCGTCTGATTTGGAATTTTATGGGGCATGGCTTAATGATCCCAAGGTAGGAGGAATGGGATACAACGTTTACCAATCCGGAGATGATTTCAGGGCTACATATAATGCCATTGAAGGTAATTACCGTTATGTAGCTGAACCGCCCCAGGATATCGATCTGGATGAACTGGATGCGGTGCTGGATGCGATTGATATCACCTATGTGGAAGGCAAACCCAACCAGGAACTTGCTGGCGCCTTGAATGCGGAAAAAGAGCTGGAACTTCGTTCGGTTTCTATTCTCGGGTCCGTAAAATCTATGGCCAAAATGGATATTGAACCAAGAGAGATTGAAGAGCTGTTCAAAAAGGTAAACTGGGATGAAGTAATTCCATCTGATCTTTTGAATTCTCCTGATTTTGAGAACATTTACTCCCAGACAGAGTTCAACGGAATCCTAAGAGTGGCCGATCTGGAAAGTCGTGAGGATTATGATCTGGTGCTTTTCAGCCAGTCAAAAGCAAAAGATACGGCCTCGGCGGTGCTGATAGTGGAAGATGAAAGCGGGAAATTCCGCCAGGCCTCCTGGACTTCCGAAGATGAAAAATACCTCTCTGAGAAGGAAGCTCTGGAGATCGCCCGAAAGGCTTTGGGATGCCCCAATGTACAACCAATGGCGATCGCCAAGGATCTGAAGCCAAAGCCACTCCCCATTTGCGATACCAGAGATTGGGAAACCGGGCTTATCTGGAACAAAGAGTATGGTCAATCCAGGTTCCAGCCTATGTATGAGGTTTCCACACCTGGCGCAACTGTGTATGTGTTGCAGGATGGGAATTACTTTGTAGAGAGAGATCTACCAAAAAAACCGGAACCAATTGCTGTACTGTCAGCAAAATAATAAAAATCTGGTTCATGTAATTCTATGAAAAACCCAGGGGAAGATTGATTCCCCTGGGTTTTTTTTGTAATGAAAAAGGCAAAAAAGCCATGTTTTTTAGATTTGACTGTAACATATAGAAATTTATCACATTTTTTCTGCCGATGGCTATTCTAAGCGTTCTATTTTTCCTCTCCGGTTTTTCAGGCCTTATGTATGAGGCGCTGTGGATGAACAGGCTTTCGCTGGTTTTTGGAAATTCCACAGCCAGCGCCAGCGCCACCCTGGCTATTTTTATGGCCGGGATATTTTTCGGTTCGTTTCTTATGAAGAAAAGGGCAGGGAATTATACTAATGCCCTTTTTATTTACGGCCTTCTGGAGATAGGGATCGGGCTGTCGGCCCTGCTTTTTTTGGTGTTCTTATCTCCGGTCCAACAATTATACAATCTTTTTTATGATGCCATTGTCTTTAAACCCTTTATTCTTTTTATCTTAAGATTTGGCCTAGCCGGGTTTTTTTTACTCTTACCCACGTTATGTATGGGGGCCACAGTCCCCATATTTACTATTGCTTTGATGAGAAGGGCCAGGCTTTCCCATGGTTTTTCCCGGGTGTATTTTCTGAATTCCCTGGGGGGCGCGATAGGCGTGGCGCTGGCTGGATTCTACTTCTTTGAGCATCTTGGTTTCAAAGGGACATACGGCCTTGCCTTTGGAATAAATTTGCTGGCAGGTGTTTCTGCGATATTTATAGCAAAAAGATGTGAAGAACAAAGGATAACCGGTTGTTTAATCCCTCGCTCTTCTCAAAAGCAAAGACCGCTGGCAGGGATTAATAATCTATATCCTTCCCGGCTGCTCTATGCCCTTTTTTTTGCCACCGGTCTTATAAGCTTTGGCATGGAGATTTTATGGTTCAGGTTTTGTGCCCTATTTTTCGGTTCAAGCACCTATAGCTTTTCCGGTGTGCTCTTTGTGGTAATCTTAGGCATTGCCTTAGGCGCCCTCATTGCTTCTAAGACCCCGGATAAGAAAAAAACCGCCCTTTTCCCCTGGAGCCTCGTATTATTAGGATGCTCCCTAATCCTCACCTTTCCCCTTATCAATTTATGGCCTCAATATATCTTTTCCACATACTCTCTGGTCTCACACAGCTTTTATGCCCAGGTTGTTCGTAATTTGTTATATGCAGTGCTTTTTATGGGGCTTCCTGCTTTAAGTTTCGGACTTATTTTCCCCCTTGCCCTGTTTTTCCTGGAACGATCAAAAGTAACAGCCTCTGATTCACAGTTGGCGGCTGATACTGAAAACACAAATGATTTTCAGGTGGGTAGAAGTGTCTCCCTGGCTTATGCCGTCAATACACTGGGTTGTGTTTCAGGCTCCCTTGTAACCGGGTTTTTATTATTAAAGGCGCTGGGATCTCAGAATAGTTATATCCTCTTTACCGGTTTGGCCGTTTTACTTTCTGTTCCGGTCTTAATTTATAGCGGAAAAAGAAGGAAGATATGGTGTGGTTTAGTTTTGGTGTTATGCATCGGTGTTGGTTTAACCTTTGAAGGGATCAATAAAAGTCTGCTTCAAGCCGGCCTTTTCCGAAATACTAAATTATACACTGATTTCATAGATAAACATGGCTACAAAAAGTGGGTAAAAACACTTGAGGAAAAAGATAAGTTGATCTTCTTTGAAGAAGGAATCGCCGCTACCATAAATGTCATCTCACAGCCGGGAGATAACAAAGTTCTAAAGATTAACGGGAAACCTGACGGCAGCACCTGGGTGAGCGATCGAGAGTCATTTCTTTTGATGGGATTGGCACCCTACCTTATAAGATCAGATTATAAAAGGGCAGGCATTGTCGGGCTGGGAACCGGCCTGACCGCAGCCGTGGTATATGAACTGGGGGCAGACAAAATAGACGTTATGGAATTATCGCAAGGAGTTATCAATGCACAACCATATTTTGCTGGAGTAAACAATGGGGTACACACAAGGAAGAATGTGCGCCTAATTGTGGAGGATGGCAGGAATTATTTACAGGGAACAAAAAACAGTTATGACCTGATCATCTCTCAGCCCAGCAATCCATGGGTCCAGGGAGTAGCCTCTCTATTTACCGATGAATTTTATCAGATCGTAAAAAGCAGATTGAATCAGGGGGGCATCTTTGTCCAATGGATCCAGACCTATGAAACCACCGGGGAAATTTATCAATCCCTGATCAAGACATTACACCGGAATTTTCCTTATGTATTTTTGTTTAAGGCCTCGCCGGTGGATATGCTGTTAATAGCCAGCCAGGAAGAAGAAATATTAAAACCGGGGTGTCTATCCTATGTCCTTAGGAATAACCCTATCCAGCAACGCTTAAGTGAATTGGGCCTAAACTCGGCAATAGCCATTTTAAGAAATTACCTTGGTAGAATCACGCCGGAGATGATATTCGGTCCTGAGATTAAGCTGCATACTGATGACAATCTGTTCGTCCAGTATGAAGCCCCCAAGTTATTGGGCAGGGAGAAGGAATTATCCATCGCGTCAGGAGAAAGAGAAGAGATAATAAAGGATATTCCAGCCGCATTTTTTCAACGATACAGGGATCGTGTGCATAAAATAAAACAGATCGCCAAAAAACAGCATAATCCTGAAAAAGAGACAAATCCTGAAAAAAAGAGACTCATCCGGGAAGCGCTCGATAAACTGAAGGAAGAAGACAGGAGATTGCTGTCAATATTTAACAATTATGGGACGTTACGAAGGAAATTCCAAAAGCAGGGTGATGTAATTTATCAAAACGAGCTTTCAGAATTTGTCAAAGCAAATCCATTCTTCTTTAACGCGAGACGAGACTATATGTATGTCTCTTTGAGAAGAGGTGATGTGAAAGCAGTCTGTGATAATCTTGAGTTGTTCTATAGGACCAGCCAGGATTTAAAGACCTCCCTTTTATTTGTGGGCACTGCTTTAAAGGGCGCTAAAGAGAAAAGGAATACAGTGACTCAAGAAAACAAAAAATCTTTCAAGGATTTCATTGATATGGTTAAAAAATCTGTTTCTCTCTCCCCGGAAGAAGAGATCAGGATCAATCAAATAGAAAAAATATTATGAGGATTGAGAATAAGAAAGCATTTACTCTTATTGAGGCCTTGGTAATTATTGTTATCCTGGGTTTTCTTCTCGCCATGATGCCCAGGGTATTAGGAGGAAATCTAGCTCAGGGGCGTTTTGATAAGACCAGAGAGAGGATGGAAGAGATCAAGAAAGCCCTTTTTGGCAGCGCTCCCTATTTTTCGAACAGCCGGCGAAAAGTCGCTGGCTATATTGTAGATATGGGGAGACTGCCTCCCCTTGACATTAATAGCAACCAGCCGAAAGCTCTATGGACCAATGACCTTGATGAAGATGGGGCTCCGGATTTACCTGACTGGAAATCCTTAAGTATCGAGGTTGATCCATATTGTATGTTTGAGGGCAGGGGAAGGACGATATTTATTGGATGGCGAGGTCCATATATGGAGAAACCTCCCGGTGGTGTATTAAAAGATGGCTGGGGAAGCCCCTTTATCTTTTCAACTTCAGACGGTGATATGACTATTAAAAGCTATGGCGCAGACGGCATGGAAGGAGGCTCGGGATTCAATGAGGATATAACATTAAGCATAAAACAAAGAGAGTATATAGCGGCAATAGCCGGACAGATCAGTTTTGAAGATGGTTTAGCTGATAATGTCCGGATAAGGGTATATTACCCCTCCGGCGGTCTTGAAAGTAAGAAAACAATAAAGGGGGTTAAAGCAGATGGATATTTTCGATTCGAGTTTGTTACTGGTGAAAGTGATGGACCGGGCAGGGCAAATGTGAATATCCTTATAGGCATGCGGCCTGTTATTGTTTGGGTAGAGAATGATCCTGCTGAAGATCCGGAAGCTGATAAACCATCACCTGATGAAAAACAGGAGATGATACTGTTTTATGTAAGGCCGGCCCTTAATTGGGTGGGGAGGTTAAAACTTGGACAAGACAGCCCATAATCAAACAGCAAATAAAAAGTTTCCTTTAACCCCGATCTTCGTGCCCTTCATGTTCGTGGTTTGAAAATCATCCCTACAGCTAACCGCACAGTTTGAAAAAATCCGTCCACCGTCAAAAAAAATCCGTCTACCGTTAGCCGATATTCAGGAAAGCCTGTATTCATTGTTGAAAATGAGTAGGAATCTCAAATTCAATTCATAGAGACATATACAGGCTGGCCAGGATTTCTAATCCTGTCAAAAAAGTCTCTCGAAGGCGGTCAAAAAAACAAAATAAATAAAAGAAGTTGAAAAAGCCAACCCTGAGAATACACGGGGACGGAAAGCCACGGGTCGAAAAAGACAGCCGGGCTGCCTGCTTTTTTTATGAAATAGGTAGTCCGGCTTTTTTTAGGTCAATTTCCAAAAACTGGAGAGGCATTGAGATCAAAAAATAAGGAGGTGACCGGATTGAAGTGTGCTCTGTCTCCGTGGGGGTGAAGGGCAAGGGAATTTCAAAATTAAAAATTAAAAAATTAGCAAACGGGCTTTGAGGCTAAGCCGTTTGGCAAAAAAAGGGCTGTAAATGATGAATAAATTACTAAAAAAGAAACGAACCCTTTTGGAGATAGTAGCCTTGGCAGTAGTTGCTCTGTTTAGTTTTGCAATTACTGCCCAGGCAGATATGACTATCCACTTTACCCTGCTCAACAGCCAGCAGAGCGACCCAAATGCAGCCTGGTGGGCAGGAAAGAGCAATCTACTCTTTGACCATAATAATGCCGGATTTCCTGGTGATGACGACATGGTATGGGATTGGTGGGGATATAACAAGACCTTTACCGGATCCGGTCTTTACGGTCATTACTATTTTTCCGAGATTAATTTTG
>JAUWTR010000270.1 GCA_030614645.1 Candidatus Aminicenantota bacterium | reverse complement strand
AGCAGGGTATCCCCGATATCCTTTAAAAGCAGGCTTTGCCCCTTTTTCTTTAGCCATACTTTCTGCAAAATTATCCAATTGATTTGTAGTAATCCCAGGCCTGATCTCTGACTTTAGTTCAGTTAGAACCTCAGCCACAATCTGGCTGGCCGCTCTTATGGCCCTAATTTCTTCCTCACTCTTATAAATGATCATCAGACAGTTTTATTTACCTCATCTCCAAGGATCTCTTTATCCAATATTGAACAAATCTCAGCAAAGATAACTTTAACGTTTCCCTCTCCATTAACGCTCTGATAGAGCTTCCTTTTTTGATAGTATTCTATAAGTGGCTGCGTATGTTCAAAGTAAACTCGCAAACGCTTGCGTATAACATTAGGAGTATCATCATCTCTCTGGATGAGTTTTCCATTACAAATATCACACACACCTTCTTTTTCAGACATTTTAGCCATAAGGTTAAATATAGCTCCACACTTTGAACATAATCTGCGCGCCGACAGACGTTCGATGACTGTTTGTTCCGAAAGTTTTATATCCAGCACAAGCTGTGGACGTAGAGGGTCGGTCTCCTCAAGTCTGCGTACTTGAAAAATAGTGCGGGGAAATCCATCTAGAATATAGCCCAATCCACAGTCCTCTTTGGAAATTCTCTCCTTGACCATTTCTACTACTAACTTATCACTGACCAGTTCGCCCCGATTCATGCTAGCTTCTGCGTTCTTTCCCAAAGTCGATTTCTCTTTAACAGCCTGGCGAAGCAAGTCGCCAGTTGATATTTTGGGGAGACCATACTGCTTTTCTATAAGTTGCCCTTGAGTACCTTTTCCGCACCCAGGAGGGCCGAGAAGAATTATTCTCATCCTCTTCTCCCTTTCATCCGGCCTTTCCGCATAAATCCATCATAATGGCGCATTACCAACTGGGCCTCTATCTGTTGCATAGTATCCATTGCTACTCCCACGACGATCAGAATCGAGGTTCCTCCAAAGTAAAATTGGATATTTAAACCCTGAGTAAACCAGGCAGGAAGATTTTGGTCTAGAAAAGTTCCTATAAGTGGAAGAGTTTGAACTTTAAATCCAGATATAAGAATCTCGGGAATAACTGCAATAGTTGCCAGGTAAATAGCTCCTACAAGCGTCAGCCGCGATAATACCGCATCAATAAAGTCAGCCGTATTTTTGCCCGGCCTTATTCCAGGAACAAAACCGCCATACTTCCTTAAGTTGTCTGCTACATCAGTAGGATTAAAAATTATCGAGACATAAAAATAAGTAAAAAAGATAATCGCTGCTATATAAAACAAGAAATAGAGCGGCATTCCCATTCCAAATTGCTGGGCAAAGGATTGAAAAAACGGAACTTTAATCATTTGAGCTACCGTCATGGGAATCGTTATAACCGAAGCTGCAAAAATAATTGGAATAACCCCTCCAGTATTTACACGCAAGGGTAAATGAGTGCTTTGTCCCCCATAGATCTTTCGCCCGACAACTCTCTTAGCATAAGAAACCGGCAGCCGCCTCTGCCCTCTTTCTACAAATACAATTACAACAATAACCCCTACCATCAGGGCCATAAGGAATATAATTCTCAAAGGCGTCATATCTCCTGTCCTGAGACCATTTATCAGCCCCTGGGCAGCCCGGGGAAAATCCACTACGATCCCGGCAAAAATAATCAGCGATATCCCATTTCCTATTCCACGGTCGGATATCTGCTCACCCAGCCACATTATAAAAACGGTTCCAGTTGTCAAAGTAAGAATCGTCATAAATTTAAACCCTACCCCAGGATTAGGTACAATAGGAGCTCCACCAGGAGAAGTGAGGTTTTCTAATAAAAAACTAATGCCAAAAGACTGGATAATACAGATGATAAGGGTGCCATATCGAGTATACTGAGTAATTTTTTTGCGGCCCAGTTCCCCTTCCTTAGACAATCTTTCTAAATAGGGCCATACGACCTGCAGAAGCTGCAAAATAATGGAAGCGCTAATATAGGGCATAATACCCAGTGCGAAAATAGTCATACGCGACATATTTCTTCCGGAAAATAGGTCTACCATTCCTAAAAGTGTCCCTTTCTGGGTTTCCCATAATTCAGCTAACGCACTTGCACTGATACCGGGATTAGGAATCTGAGCCCCAATCCTGTAAACAGCTAAAACTAAAAGCGTAAAAATAATCCGTTTTCGCAGTTCAGGAATACTAAAAATATTTCTTATACTATCAAGCATGATCGCCATTATTGCCTTCCAATTAGAGCTGCTTTCCCGCCAGCATCTTCAATTTTCTTCTGGGCGGAACGCGTAAATTTATGGGCATATATAGTTTTGGCCGAGGAAATATCTCCCCGTCCTAATATCTTAACCCGAGCCGATTCTTTTTTTATTATTCTGTGTTTAACGAGGTCAACAAGTTTTATCTCTTTTTTCTTGATCTTTACAATTTTATCCAGATTTACTTCAGAATATTCTTTTCTAAAAATGTTAGTAAATCCTCTTTTAGGAAGGCGTCGGTTAAGCGGCATTTGCCCGCCCTCAAAACCTCTTTTTCGGGAATAACCGGAAATTGATTTCTGTCCCTTAGTTCCTCGTCCGGATGTTTTCTGTCTGCCTGAGCCCGGGCCTCGTCCGACCCTTCGCTTATTTTTTCTAGAACCTTTAGAAGGATGCAGATTACTCAAATTCATTTTATTTCAACTCCTCTACTTGTACTAAATGCTGTATTTTATTGATCATACCTCTGATTTCAGGGCAATCTTTACGAGTAACCTCCGCATTTATTTTTCTTAATCCTAATCCTTTTACTACTTCTCTCTGCTTTTTTGGTATTCCTACAACCCCGCGTACCTGCCTTATCTTCAGTAGTTTCTCCTTTGAACCGACTGCTTTTTTATTTGTTTTTGTCTTGTTTTCGTTTACTGCCATATCATATCCTCGTCTTTACCACGAATTTTGGATAAATCTGCCGGATTTTTAAGATTTTTCAATGCGTTTATTGTCGCATGAGCGACACTAATCTTATTGTTACTGCGAAGAGATTTTGTCAGTATATCTTTAATCCCGGAAAGTTCCATAATAACACGGACTGCACCCCCAGCAATTACTCCGGTTCCTTCCGAAGCAGGGCGAAGAATAACAGCTCCGCCGCAGTGAACTCCCTTTATAAAATGGGGAATCGTTGTTCCTCTAATAGGCACCTGGATTAAATTCTTTTTGGCATCTTCAATGGCTTTAGAAATAGCCGGAGGTACTTCGCGGGCTTTTCCGCTTCCGACTCCAACTGTTCCCTTCTCATTTCCTACAGCAACAAGAGCGGAAAAACTTAAGTTTTTTCCACCTTTTACAACTTTTGTTGTTCTCCGGATGGAAATAACTTGATCTTTAAATTCTGTTTCTTGTTCCTCATGTGCCCGATTATGTCTTTTATTATATACCACTCTTATACCTCCTTAATATCCAGCAATTTAAAACTTGAGTCCCTCTTTTCTCATTGCATCAGCCAGAATCTTTATGCGCCCATGATAGGGATAAGCTCCTCTATCAAATACTATAGTCTTAATTTTTTTCTTTTTTATCCTT
>JAUWTR010000057.1 GCA_030614645.1 Candidatus Aminicenantota bacterium | reverse complement strand
GCATTGTGTTTTGGCTGGATAGATAGCATTATCAAAAAGCTCGATGATGAAAGATATGTGCGAAAATTTACTCCTCGTAGGCCTGTTAGCCGATGGTCTGAATTGAACAAGAAGAGAGTCAAGAAACTCATGAGGCAAGGACTTATGACTGAATCTGGTATTGTGAGGGTTACGGAGGCCAAGGAATCGGGGCTTTGGGAAGAATCAGACCGACCGAAGATTTCGTTTGAAATTCCCAAGGAGTTGGAAATAGCATTGGCAAAAAACAAAAAGGCAAAGATGTTTTTCGACCAGATGGCACCTACTTACCAGAAACAGTTCATAGGCTGGATTTCTGTGGCGAAGCGACAGGAAACCAAAGACCGCCGAGTCGGCGAGTCGAGTGCTCTACTTGAACAGGGCAAAAATTTAGGCTTAAAATAATTGCAGAACAAATCGTTTCACCCGACGCTTAGCAGCGCATGTGATATTTACGTTATACGATATGAAATATGGCAAGAAATAAAAATTAGCTTGATCAAAGGGAGGCTGAATCATGAAAAACAGAAGGAGTCGATCAAAGATCAACATATGGCTTTTATCCGCCTTGATATTATTATCTTTATCCATATCCGCAAATGCTGCCGGAGAAAACAACAACTCAGATGTTTTAAGCACCTTCCGCTGGCGAAATATCGGGCCAGCAAATATGATGGGGCGGGTCTCCGCCCTGGATGCCCTTGACGATGATTACCGGATCATACTGGTCGGTTCAGCCTCGGGCGGGGTGTTTAAATCGATAAATGCCGGAGTTACCTGGACCCCGATCTTTGACAACTACGGGGCAGGCTCTATTGGTGACGTCGCATTTTTCCAAGCAGACCCGGATATTATATGGATAGGAACCGGAGAAGCCAACAACCGTAATAGCAGCGGCTGGGGAGACGGTATCTATAAATCAACAAACGGGGGAAGGACTTTTAAAAACATGGGCCTGAAAGAGACCCATCAAATAGCACGCATCGCCACCCATCCTACAAATAAAGATATAGTCTATGTTGCAGCTATCGGCCATCTCTGGGGATACTCCGGAACCCGCGGCCTGTTTAAAACCACAGACGGGGGAGAGACTTGGGAGAAACTTAAAAACGGCCTCCCTGATAATAAAAAAACCGGGTGTACTGAAATCCAAATGGACCCGGTCAATCCAAGCACACTCTACACTGCCATGTATCACCGCCTGCGGCAGCCATGGACATTTCACAGCGGCGGTCCGGACGGCGGGATATATAAATCTGAAGATGCAGGAAAAAGCTGGCTCAAACTGACAAAAGGACTGCCAAAGGGAAACCTGGGGCGCATCGGCCTTGACATCTATCGTTCGGATCCACAGACCATAGTCGCCAGTGTTGAAGCCAGTGACCGGCTGCCAGCAGATAAAAGCATTCCAGGTCCGGGAGTATATAGGTCCGATGATGCAGGCCTGACCTGGAAATACTTAGTACGGCATATAAGCCGCCCCATGTATCACGGGCGTATCGCCATCAACCCACTCGATGATGATCTGATCTATGTGATAGCCAGGAGATACATCTTCTCCAATGATGGCGGCAAAACCTTCCGGGGAAAACCCTGGATGGGCGCAGGAGGTGACGACCACGACATGTGGATATCTCCAGAAGATAAAAACATCTTTTATGTAGCTACAGACCAGGGCGCTCATCTTACAGTTGATGGAGGAAGGTCCTTTATCTCATTTAATAATATGGCTATCGCTCAATATTACGCCATAGGTGTAGATATGCGGGACCCTTACTGGGTGTACGGAGGCATGCAGGACATCGGCGGATTCGCAGCTCCCAGCAACAGCCGGGACAACCTGGGCATCCTCAATGACCATAATATAGAAGTAAACGGCGGGGACGGTTTTCACATGCAGGTCGACCCCACAGACTGGCGTACAGTTTATACTGTTTGCCATGTGGGAGGTTTCGGAAGGATAAACATGGAGACCAGGGAGACCAAATTCATATCACCCCGGCCAGATACCATAATCAATTTTGAAGATTACTATGACCCTAACTTTGATGAGACTCCCGTAGAATACTCAATATTTCCGGGCGAATACTGGTTGTGGCGGGGCCATTTCACTTACAGCAGTTATGCCAGCCTGCTTCCAGCTCAATTCCGGTACAATTGGAGCAGCCCCCTGATCATCTCCCCGAACAATCCAAAGACTATCTATGTGGGAGGCAACCATGTGTTTAAATCAGGGGACAGAGGCAACACTTGGCGGATTATTAGCCCTGACCTGACGACCAATGACTCCTCCAAAAGAAACTCATCCGATTCCGGAGGCTTGACCCAGGAAGTAACCGGAGCTGAAAATCACTGCACTATAATATCCATATCAGAGTCACCCCTCAATCCAGCCGTACTCTGGGTGGGAACTGACGACGGCAATGTTCAGGTCACAGAAAATGGAGGAGAAATATGGACAAATGTCAGGCGCAATATCCAAGGAGTACCGGCAGGAACCTGGGTAAGCCGCGTAGAAGCCTCACATCATAATGAAGGAACAGCCTATGCAGCTTTTGACGGCCATCGCAACGATGATTTTACCCCTTATATATACAAGACTACAGATTTTGGCGCTACTTGGAATAATATATCCGGCAACCTGCCTGAAGGGCACAGTGTTTATGTTATTAAAGAAGACCACAAGAATAAAAACTTGCTTTTTGCGGGAACTGAGTTTGCCTGCTTTGTTTCCTTAAACGGAGGTAAAGTTTGGAACCGTTTTATGAACAATATGCCGACAGTCGCATTTCATGACCTCATCATCCACCCCCGCGACAATGATCTTATAGCCGGAACTCACGGACGGAGCATCTGGATTGCAGATGACATCACCCCGCTTCAACAGTTTACAGAGGAGGTTCTCTCATCTGAGGTTTATTTATTTAAAAACCGGGTTGCAACCAAATGGCAGACTGTCTCTCTCGGCCGTCAGCAATCATTTTTTAAATTCCGGGGCAAAAACCCTCCAGCAGGAGCATTTATCCACTTTTACTTAAAATCAGTGCCGGCAGAAAAAGTGAGTATTCATATCCAAGACTTGACGGGAAAATGCCAAAAAGAGATAACTTTATCCGGCAAACCAGGAATCAACAAGGTTCGCTGGAACATGCAGTTTCCCCCGGCTGAAGAAGAAAGTTTGGCATTTAAAAAACGTCTCGAAAAAATCATTCAAGAGCTTTCCGCATTAGTTAAAAAAACATCAGAAAAAGACAAACTTAAAGGCCTAAAAGCAAGGCTTAATAAGGCCCAGTCAGAACAAGCCCTTACCTTGGTCCACAGGCAACTTACCCGAAATTTCGGCTTTTATTCGGAAGGAAGAGACCTTTTCGGCAGCCAATTGCGCAACTTTACAGCCCCAGCTGGAGAATACAGAGTCACGCTTACAATTGCTGGAAAAACAGTAGCAGGAAAACTCTGTATACGCGATGATCCTTTGCTAAAAAATTGACCTAGATGCTAAGGCAGCATTCCAATTTTAACAATATTATTTACTTGACATTTTTTCATATTACGCCGATATTTTAAATAAACTCATACTTTAATGAGGAATAGAAAAATGAAAAAATGTTTTCTTTTGCTTTTTCTTGTGATTCTCTCAGCTTCGATTTTCTCTCAACAAATAAAAGAACTAAGCCAGGTCATTAACATTGAAATCCCAGTCCGAGTATTTCAAGGAAACACATTTGTCAGTGATCTGACCATAAATGACTTTGAGATCTATGAAAACGATACCCTTCAGGAAGTGGAAGCCGTCTACCTGGTAAACAAAAGCTCTATCGAGAGAAGTGAAGAAAAGAAAAGATTTACACCCAGCACTTCCCGGAATTTTTTCCTCTTTTTTGAACTTACTGAATACAGCGCGAGAGTGGGAGATTCAATAGAATATTTTGTTCAAAATGTTATCTTCCCGGATGATAATCTGATAATCGTAACACCCTTGAAAACCTACCGGCAGACATACAACGCTTTACTATACAATTCCAAAGAAGAGCTTGCCAACCAGCTCAAAGTATTAATAAGAAATGATGTAACTATCGGGAATGCTGAATACAGAAGTGCTATGGATGACCTTACCCGGCTTGCCAGTTCTTTATCCATGGAAAATGAAAGAGAAAGCGGAAACGAACAAAGACGCGAGGGAATACCCTCTGCAACCGGAAATGAATACTCACATTTTCCTTTTGAAAAAAAACTAATGCGTTATTCGGATATTATGGGAAGAATAGAAAATTTACGGTTTATCGACCAGGAAAAACTCATGTCCTTTTCTCAATATTTAAAAGACATGCCCGGACAGAAGTATGTCTTTCTTATTTATCAAAGAGAATACCTCCCCCAAATACAGGATATGATCTTGAATAAATACATGCAGATATATCAGGACAAACCCAGTGTCGTCCAAAAATTAAAATCCCTTTCTTACCCTTTTAAACGGGATGTCTCTTTTAATGTCAAACGTGTCAAAGAAAGCTTTGCTGATTCCTCTATCTCGATCCACTTTCTCTATCTAACCACACCCACAAAACACGTTCCGGGATTACGTATGCAGGAACAGTCTGAAGATATCTACCGCGCTTTTCGGGAAATGGCTCTTTCAACAGGCGGATTTATGGAAAGTTCAGCTAATCCCATTTATTTATTTAACCGAGCCGTTGAAGCTTCTGAGAACTATTACCTGCTCTATTATTCCCCTTCAAATTACCTTGAGGATGGAAGATTTAACAAGATCACAGTCCGAGTGAAAGGAAAAAAATATCGAGTTGTTCACCGGTCCGGTTATTTTGCTAATTAAGCTTAAGCAGCTTCTTTTCTTCCCGGATGCCTTTCAGTATTTTGGGAAGCAGTATATTTAACTCTTCCTCTTTTAATTCGTTTTCAATCACCTCTATGACATCACCATTAACTATACATGTGATATTCCTGATATTTTCAGCATTCCTTGTGAAGTAATAATTCGCCCTAGTTTTAAAAAATGTAACCTGGAGAATGAACTTATCACCATTACCCTCATTGTGAATAAGAACCACTATATGTTCTTCCCGGTTTTCCCGCTTGCCGTCTAAATCAAGATGAAATTCCCTTTTTATAAAATCCTCTCCAATCCGGCAGCCCATCTCCTTTACTTCCATATAGATGTTGAACAACACTTTGAGCAGCTCCCATTTTTCTTTTTTAGTTAAACCTAAGCTAAAGGCAATGGCTCCAATCCAGAGTAGAAAATCTCTTCTTTCCATTTTCATCTACAGTATCGGACATTTCTCTAATTTTATCAACAGGCATCGGCGAGATATTTTTCAAAACATATTAGGCCAGCTAGTGCGGGAAAAAAGCACATCTTCTGCAGGAAAATACGACTCTCGGATATTTCCCGCCAGATAAAGCGAACCAGCCACTACAATTTTCGCCCGCGGCCCTCCTGCTTTAACCGCTCCCTGCAATGCATCAGACGGTGAAGGAAAAAAGGAAGCTTCTCCTGGAGGAAAGCTGTCTATTATAGAAGGGGGATCAAACGCCTCTTTACCATAAACTTCAGGCTTTGTAAAAATAAAACGGGCGTTTACACTTTTTAAAAGGCTTAATACTTCATCATTGATCTTAGACTGCAGCATCCCGTATATAACAATAATCCTCCGGCCGGAAAACTCCGAAAAAAGATTTTTTAGCTTCTGATAATTATGAGCTCCATCGATTATGACCTCTGGGTGGCCCTGTAATTTCTCCAACCGTCCCGGAATACGAGCCTGGGCTAAACCAGCTGAGATATCCGCCTCATTAATATGATATCCCAGCTTCTGTAAAGCAAAAGCAGTTTTCTCCGCGATACGGGCATTTGTATTCTGAAATCCCCCCTGCATCCTCAATTTACGAGAAAAACCAGTATCTTCAGGTTCCACCCATTTAACGGCTGCTCCGATCTTTCGGGCAGCAGATAAAATCACATCACTCCCCCTGCCCTTAAAAACTACAGCAGGGATGTTTTTCTTCATGATACCTGCTTTGTGTCCGGCAATCGATTCAATCGTATCGCCAAGGGTCTTGATGTGGTCAAATCCAAGTGGGGTGATAACTGCGAGACATGTGTTAAGAACATTTGTAAGGTCATTCCGCCCGCCGACCCCGGCTTCGATCACGGCAATATCAACTTTTTTTCTGCGAAAGTATTCCAGACAGAGCCCAAATGAAGTCATTCCATGCAGAGGTACTTCCGGGCTCCGCCACTTTTCACATATCGGTTTTACCCACTCTATCAAATCGATAAACTCTTCAGCAGCTGCATATTTTCCCTCAAACCAGAGTTTCTCTGTAGCCACCTGCAAGTAGGGTGTTATGTGCAGCCCGGTTTTGTAGCCAGCATGCTGCAGTATCTCAGCTATCATTACCGCGGTCGAGCCCTTGCCTGAAGTGCCGGCGACATGAATACAGGGATAATTTTTTTCCGGATGCCCCAGGTCCTCTAAAAACCTGAGCATCCATTCCCTGCGAATATATTTCTTGGGAACATCAGGGACCGAAGTACGTATCAGCCCCTGATTGAGGTAATTCTCAGCAGCTAGATATTGTTTATATAGTTGATTCATTTAACCTGACCTATTCATAAAAAAATGGCGATGTTTTTATAATTATTTTCTTTTCAATGACATGCAAGATTTTATTAAAAATGATTATTGTAACTTTTTTCTTAAAGTGCCTTTTTGGGGGCAAAAAGGAGCTTTAAAGACAAATATCAGCCCTTATTTTTGGGCATCTCTCATCATTACTATAGGATAGCGTGGTCCGACCCCATTTTACATTTTAATTCCCTATAGGTGCTCCGGGAGGAGGAGGCAACGGCACAGTCAGCTTCACTTTGTCTGGGTCTTTCTGAAAAAGTTCGATCTGGGATATAGCATAATAAAAATGAGCTTTTTGACTTTTATCCTTGGTTCCGGACACACTCCGACCTAGCCAGTTTTTCAACTCATTTAGTTTATACAGCGCAACTGCTTTCACCTGGGAAGCAGCATCCTCGTAACTCGCCAGGCCCATCAGATTATACAGCACTGCATTATTCACAGTTCTCTGAATCTCCCCCTTAAAATCCGGCTTCAGAGGAGATTTCCAGGTGGACCCGATCAGCTTATCAATCTCTTCACCCAGTCCCGGCAGCTCGTTATTCCCGGCATGATACTGGACCAGCCTGGCCGCCCTTTCCGGAAACAACAAGTAAGCGATAGTCATATTGGCAATGATTTCCGCTGCCCCCAGCGGATCAAACGCTATCCCTGTATGTCCCGGGAAAAGCTCGCGGTTCTGCCTTAATCCGGGAGCACGCGGGGGTATAATCTTCAGTAACTCTTCCGGAAAAGCAAGATTCTCCGGTACTATAGTTGTCAGAAGCACATCAATAGCACGCCGCTGCTCGGTAGCAGGCACCATCTTCGGGTTTCCCTGGGCGCCTCCCCTCACAGTGTGGTTATAATACATCCCGCCTATTACACTGGCTGCGGCTTCGATCTGGTATCTATGAAACAAATAAACCGGCACCAGGACTTCTTCCAGCATTGCCATAGGCTCGCCGGTTCTGATCTTTTTTTCAGAAAAATTATTAAGCGCAATCGAACGCACTTTCAGCTTGTGTATCAGTTCATCTACCGGATGTAAACCATTGTCCCAGTCATTGGAGAGCGGATGAAGGCCTCCCGCAGGGGCGGCATCCTGGTTCGTAAGAAATAAAAGTCCTCTGGAAAAGGCGCGATCAAGTATGGCTTTAAGTTCTTTTTCCTCGTCCACACCTTCGGGAAAATCCTGGTATCCGTATTCGACACAAACCTTATCCCACTCACCGATGCCGGTGTCATATGCATCTG
>JAUWTR010000047.1 GCA_030614645.1 Candidatus Aminicenantota bacterium | reverse complement strand
CCAGAAGCGATAATCGATGATGGATATATTGACATCACTTTTTTTGAGATCAGCAACTGGAAATTTTTTCTCTATTTCCCCAGTATCTATTTCGGTACATTCCAGCGAACCCAAAGGCATTTCAAAGCCAAAAAAATAATTTTTAAGGGGAAAAATCTCCCTATTCAATACAATGGAGAACTTCTAGGAAAGAGGGACCAAATCGAATTAACAATTCTGCCAAAGGCAATAAACGTTATCAGTCCTTCCTAACCTCGACTCGTGAATAGTTCAGGCTAACCTAAATAAAGCTATTTGCGTTCATCTCCCCACAGCTTCTTATTTCCATGCGCCCGGTGCCAGACATCTCGCCAACGATGCTTCTCAAGCGTATTTAGTCCTCTTTTTTGTACTTAAATTATCTTCTATCTTTTCTATTCAAAAATCAGCCAAAACATGCATTTGCATGAGGGATCAAGTTTTCATATTCCACATTTCAATATTTTCCTTAGTTTTATATCATAAAAATGTGGAATATGAAGACTTGACCCCTTTTTTTCCAGGATAGGCTTAGGATTCATCAGCCAGGATAAAGGCTGCAACAACAGAGGCATGGAAAGCATGCCCTGAGAGTTTCTTAATATCAGCAACGGATTTATATTCTTCTATTCCCTGGAAGGGCGGGGCATGATTTGATATTTTGTCTCTAATATGGGCTAAAGCCAAAATACTTGCTCCGATAGGAATTTCATTTAAATCCTTTTGTAAAATTCCAGCTTCCTGGATATAATACAGGTTAAAACTGTTTAATAAAGGCGCCACCTCTTTTAAAAGAGATGCTGTTGACTTTAAAATCACTTTATCGTGATCAGTAAGGGAATTTACCGAACTTTTTATGTCGGCTCCCAAAAAATCTGTCATTTCCACAAAAAAGGCTACATTAGTATGCAAGGCCCCTGCTTCAGAAAGAAGAGCAGCTGATTTGATGTTTTCCATCTCCCGGGTATCAAGCCCGACAGCAAGAGCCATCTTCCCAGCTAGGCCGGCAATGCGTAAAGAAGACGGTTTAATATCATCCCCGCATTCAAGATATTTAAACAAGATTTCCAATATACCTATATAAGCATTTCTTATTTTTTTAAGTCTTTTCTCTCTTTGCTCGGAAATAACTCCAATAAGAGCACCGGTTAATATTAAGAAGCTGGCCCAGGAAACAAGAGTGATGACCTCATCCATCGAAAAGGAAAGGCCTGCACCGGTACCCTGGCGTATAAATACAAGATAAAGAAAAACCATCAGGACGCTAAAAATACTGGTCAAAACTCCATGTTTTTTGCCTAAAAAATATCCTGCAAGTATTACCGGAAGGAAAAAAAAGTTTAAAAAAGATAGCTTATACTGAACAAGCAGGGCAATAGCCAGAGTTCCCAACAGGATCAAGGCAATCAATGAACCTTCAAAATGGTCAACAATAAAGGCTTTTAATTTTTTCATCTACCCCTACCCAATGAATTTTATATCACCCTTGGATTAATTAGTCAATCATATTGTTTTCAGGTTCTAACAGGTTATTTCAAATTCAGGCGCTTTTAAGATATGGGCTTTTACTGAACAGGTATCAACAGCCTTAATAACAGCTTTTTTGTATTTATCCGGAAACTCCGGAGGCAGCTGGATTTCAATTATGATCTTGTCTATCATTTTAGTATCCGGATTCCTCTTTGTCCGCATAACCAAAGCAGAATCGTTGAGGGGAATCCCCCTGTTCTGACAGAATGACAGCACATAAATGCCCGAACAGGTAGCAATAGAGGCTAAAAAAAGGTCAAAAGGTGCCGGGTAAGAACCTTCACCCCCCTGATAAACAGGCTGGTCGGTCTTAATGATAAATCCCTTATATTCAGCATCCACTTGCATTCCCCCGGGAAAAATCACTTTCATTTCTTCATTCATAGAACTACTCCTAAACTGAACTATTCATAAAAAATATCGATCTGTATGATACCTCATTGTGATGAACCATTCCTATCCGGTACTTTGGAAAAAATAGCCAGTAATAAATCTCTATCCTTTGCAGTTATAGCCATACGTCCGAACAAATCATGGACCATGCTGGTCACATGTGCTTTATTCCCTGGATTGATAAATTTCTTTTCCTCCAATTTCTGCAAAATGAGCCTGATACACTCCTCTTGTTCCCGGCGGGGAAGCGGCTTTTTTAGGGCTGTCTGCATTTTATTCGCCCCCGCTGTGTTATAAATACTAAACAACGTAAGCAGCACCGCTGAAGAAAGATTATAGGAAGGCTGTGATGTTGCCTGCGGTATAGCAAATAAAAAATTGGCATGATTCAACTCCTCCGATGTCAATCCGGTCCTTTCATTCCCAAAAAGGAGACCGATCCTGCTTTTTGGAGAGAACTTTAACATTTTTCTCACAGCCTGCTTTAAAGAAAGGGAGGTATAGTTTTTTCTATGTCTAGCTGTAGCAGCAAACACAACATCCAAATCAGTAACTGCTGCGGATATATCTGGATAAACCCCGGAATTATCTAAGATCTCTTCTGCATGAACAGCAGTAATATAAGAGTTTGGATTAATTGGTGTACCCAGGATAAGCCTTAATTCATAAAAACCCGTATTTTTCATGCCGCGGGCGACTAAACCAATATTTTCGGGACTCGAAGGCCGGGACAGGATAACAAAAACACTTCTCATTGCCTAATACTTGCCAGTGCTGCCGAATCCTTTTTCTCCGCGGGTTGTATTATCCAATCCATCTACATCGGCTACCTCTACTTTTTGAATCGGCTGCACAAGAAGCTGGGCAATTTTCATACCCTTATCAATAACAAAAGGTTTATCACCAAGATTTATCATCACAACCTTGACTTCTCCGCGGTACCCGGAATCGACCACTCCGGCTAGGCGATGGACTCCACTTAGGGAAATTCCACTCTTATCCCAGATCAAGCCGACATAGCCTTTAGGTATAGCAATTTTTATCCCAGTCGGTACAGGGAAAGCCCGGCCTGGCTCCAAAATGCAATTATTCACAGAGAAAATATCCAGGCCAGCATCACCTTTATGGCCGTAAACAGGCAGCCTGGCATCCTTGTGAACACGTTTTACTTTAAGTTCCATGCTTAATCACCTTCAACAGAGACTTTCTTGAAATATTTTTTTGCACTATCAGCAAATTCCTTAAATTCTACCCTGGAAAAAGCTGTTTTCTGCATATAAGACTTGTCAATAGTATTCTCAGGGATAAAGTTCTGCAGCTGAAAATAATCACTTCCCTTAAGCAGTTCCCCTATCTTTTCAATATCCTCGACCCGTAAAAGACCAGGAACTGCGGTAGTGCGGAAAACATAGGGGATCCCTGAAGTCCTGATAAGATCAATACTAGTCCGAATATCGTCGGTCTTCACATTCGATTTTGTAACCTCTTGATACCTTTCAAGCGGAGCTTTTACATCCATGGCTACAAAATCCACCAACTTTTTTTTAATTAAACCTTCAAGCCTCCGTGGAAAAGAGCCATTGGTATCTACCTTTACCAAAAGGTCACGCTCTTTTATTACCTGCAGCAGGATTTCAAGATCTTCGTGAATAAGCGGTTCTCCCCCTGTTACACAGATTGCTTCCAACCAGTCTTTACGGGCATCAAGAAAGCTTAAAAAAAAATCCAAAGGAAATTCCGGAATGCTTTCCGGATTTAAAACCAAGTCTGCATTATGACAGAAAGGACAGCGAAAATTACATCCCCCTGTAAAAATAGTAGCTGAGATGTAACCGGGAAAATCCTTAGGCGCGAACTTTTCTAATCCTTTGATCTCAACCAATCCTGCAACTCCTCTTTACTGTTTAACACTGGCTCTATTCCATCCTCATCCTGTAATATCAGCGTAGGGATAATAATTCCTCCTTTATCATCCCGTTTAATGACTTTCAGATATTCTCTGAGCTTTAATTTACTTTCTTTCTTGGTAAGATTATATTCTGTTCCTTCAATATCGCTGTTATTTAAGCCCTCTTTAAGCGCATCACATTTTGCACAATTGGGATAGGAAAAAAGTAAATACTCCAAGGTCGTTTCCTTTAACCTGTTTGCTCATAGGGAGTACGTTCAACAAACTCCTGTTTTTTCCCATCGTTCCAGGTGGCAACTGGGCGTAAATACCCGACGATCCGGGAATAGACTTCGGTCTGTTCCCCGCATTCAGGGCATTCTTTAACTTCACCTTTAATATATCCATGGCTCTTGCATATACTGAATGTGGGAGTAATACTAAAATAGGGAAGCTTGGTTTCGGCAATCTTTCTTACTAGTTTTCTGCATGTATTTTTTTCAGTAGACTCGGGAAGGAAGGAGTGAAATATGGTTCCTCCCGTATAAAGCAACTGCAGGTCTTTCTGGTGTTGAATGGCCTCAAAGATATCCAGGGTGGCATCTACATTGAGTTGGGTAGAATTGGTCAGAAAGGGATATCTTTCCGTACCCGAAGTTATAATCCGCGTGTACTTCTGCTTATCCAGCCTGGCCAGGCGGTAGGAGGTCGATTCTGCTGGACTAGCTTCAAGATTATAGAGGTTTCCAGTCTCTTCTTGATAATCCTTAAGCATTCCCCGCATTTTATTTAGAATCTCAATCGCAAATTCTTTTCCTTCAGGAGTACCAATCCCTTTTCCTAAGAAATTCAAACAGGTTTCATGCATTCCCAACAGGCCTATGGTAGAGAAATGATTATCAAAATGCCCCAAATATACTTTTGTATAAGGTACAAGTCCCCTTTCCAGCATATTATTAACGATTTCCCGTTTTGTCTCCAGGGCCTCTTTTGCCAAGTCCATCACCTTTTTCAACCGGGTAAAAAAGTCTTCCCTGTCTTTCGCCTCAAATCCAATTCTATTCAAATTAATTGTAACAACTCCGATTGAACCAGTAGAATCTCCTGGCCCCCACATATTGCCGGGACGCTGTAGCAGCTCTCTCTGGTCAAGGTTAAGCCGGCAGCACATAGCCCGGATATCACCAGGATCCATATTTGTTCCAATATAGTTCTGAAAATAGGGAATGCCATACTTTGCCGTTACCTCAAAAAGCAGGTCAGCATTAGGTGAATCCCAGTCAAAATCCTTAGTCAGATTATAAGTGGGAATGGGAAAAGTGAACACACGCCCTCTCTGGTCACCTATTTTCATTAACTCCAGGAAGGAACGATTGATCATATCCATTTCTTTTTGATATTCCCCATAACAGGAATCTAATTCCTTCCCACCTACAATAACTTGTTTATCTTTCATATCCTCCGGGACTGTCCAATCAAAAGTCAGATTGGAAAAAGGTGTCTGCCATCCCCAACGAGAAGGGACATTCAAGCCGAAAATAAGCTTTTGAATATCCTGCTTGACCCCTGTATAATCCAGTTTATCCGCCCTTACAAAGGGAGCTAAAAAGGTGTCCACACTCGAGAAAGCCTGGGCTCCGGCAAACTCCCCTTGCATAGTCCCGATGAAATTCACCATATGAAGCGTAGCCGTCTCCAGATGCTTGGCAGGAAAAGAATGTACCTGGTTAGATACATGCCCGAATCCTTTTTTTAGGAGATTTTCCATAGACCAGCCAGCACAATAACCGACAATAGGATAGGAGAGATCATGTATATGGCAGTCACCATCTGTATGGGCCTTCTTAACATCTTTGGAGTAGATCTGGTTAAGAGCAAAATTGGACAGCACTTCTCCCGCGACTCTGGCGTTAAGCCCTGAAAAACTCGTCACTCCTTCATTACTATTTTCTTTGACCTTCCAGTCTACATTATTTATATAATCCTTTATCAATCTCTCCAGATTGATTCCTATTTTTTTAGCTTCTCGGACCTCCTTGTGGCTCTCTCGGTAAAGAATATAGGATTTAGCGACATCATGATATCCCTGCTTCATTAAAACCATCTCAACAATATCTTGAATCTGTTCAACAGAAGGAACAGTGTAACCCCCGAATTTTTCCTCCAGCATAAATGTTACTATATCAGAGATGCTCTTGGCCGCCCGTCTATCCACCAGTCCTTTAGATTCCATGGCTTTATAAACAGCTGTTGTGATCTTGTCCTGGACAAAATCTGCTACTATACCATCTCTTTTTTTTATTCTTGCGAGACTGTCATTCATCTAAATCTCCTTCGATAAAAAGCCGATAAATCCCCTTCCTTCTGACTGCCTGATAAGAATGGATTTTCCGCTAATATCACTATATGTTGTATATATCAATGCCAACAAATACTAAATGTTGTATCGACAGTTACCAATTTATTCCTGATTTATCGACTTGTCAAGTACTTTTTTAAAAAAAACGAAATTATTTAATATTTTATCAAACGATACAAATTACTTCCATATATTTAAAGTTAATTCCAATTAAAAAACAAGATTGAATTTACGCAGCTCTGCAGCTAAGTCAGCTCTCTCTATAAAATGGATTGTATTGATTCCAAGGGCATTTGCCGCGTCAATATTTTCTACTCTATCATCAATAAATAAACATTCATCCGCTTGGGCCTCAGTTTTTTCCAAGGCAGCTTTGTATATTTGCGGGTCCGGTTTCATACATCCCTCTAAATATGAAAGTATATAGGCATCAAAAATCAACATTCCCGGGAAATTCTTTTTAATAAAGCCATAACGCATCTCATCCGTATTGGAAAGCAATATTACCCGGTAATTCTCTTTCAGTTTTTTCAAAATTTGCAATTCCTTTGTTCTAAGATCAAAAATATCATTGTAAGCTTTAAAGAATCGATTATAATCAAAATCACTTTTAAATATCCTCACGGCTTTGTTATAAAACTCAGCAGGACTTATTTCCCCCTTGTCAAAGGATCTTAGGATTTCAAAATTCTCAGATACCAGTCCAGCAATCTCTCTTTGGGATAAAGAAGTATTGTCTGCAATTTTTTTGAAAAAGATATCATTATCAAAGGAAATAAATACATTTCCCATGTCCGAAATTATACATTTTATCATATTAAGAAGGCATTATACCGCACCCAGGAAAGGCAGTAAATACAGAAACTTCAGTTTTTTTCCATTGAGAGAATGGCTCTATTCCTATATTATAATTTACAGTTGAGATCATTTTGAAAAATCAGAGCACGGAGGTTAATAGTCAATGAATGAGAATATAAGTTTTTTTCACCCGTCCAAAAAACTCTTTCGCTTCACAGTATTAATCTTTGTAAGCTTACTGACCTATGGAAGCTATTTTGTTTATGACGGCTTGTCTGCTATAGCTCCTATTTTAATCGATTCTTTCCAGGTCACAAGAGCTGCTTATGGGGCTACAAAAACCATTTATTCTCTGGCTGCGATATTATGTCTTTTGATCGGGGGAATTCTTATAGACAGGATAGGTACTCGTAAATCCAGTCTGCTTTTCTCTTCATTTATTGTTCTCGGTGCTCTAATAATGGCTTTTTCCACAAATATCTGGATGCTATATATAGGGATGTTCTTTTTTGGTGCTGGCTCCGAAACATTGGTCATCGCTCAAAGTTCGATTATTGCCAGATGGTTCAAAGGAAAGGAACTTGCTCTGGCTTTCGGGATATCTTTGACTGTCAGCAGATTAGGCTCTCTCTTTAGTTACAATACAGAAACTTTGATCGTAGATTATTTTGGTCATTATTCCTACGCCCTTTGGGCAGGTCTGATATTCTGTTTGATGTCTTTAGTTAGTAACATCGTCTATTGTCTTTTGGACAAAAGAGGTGAACATGTGTTGGATCTAAAGGAAGAAGAGGTAGAGGAAAAAATAGTATTCTCCGATATTAAGAATTTTAACTCTTCATTCTGGTATGTGACATTTCTGTGTCTTGCCTTCTATGGAGCAATTTTTCCCTTTCAGCACCTTGCTGCGGATTTTTTCCATGGCAAGTGGGGAGTTCCTCTGGAAGGAGGAGCTGGGGGAGGATTCCTGCAACAGGTCTTTTCCAATTTTTTACATATGTTTTCTACAGCTCCAGGAATGGCTGGAATTATCGTGTTTGCCTCAATGGTGTTTGCCCCTCTCGCCGGATCACTGGTGGATAAGATCGGAAAACGAGCCTCCCTTATGATCGTGGGATCATTATTAATGATCCCAGCGCATTTGCTGATG
>JAUWTR010000292.1 GCA_030614645.1 Candidatus Aminicenantota bacterium | reverse complement strand
GGGCCGACAAATAATGAATTATGCCGAAAATGCCCCTGCATCTCCGGCCGGGAAAAAGGATCATCTCCTAAAAGAAGAACATGGACAAGCTCAACATCCTTTAACTCATCTTTTCTCGCTGATAATGATTTTACCAAAACGTAAGGAGTGGCAGCATTCCCGCTGATATATACACGTTGACCGCTTTTAATATCAGAGACTGCCTCTTCAGCTGAAACTAACTTTTTTTTATATTCATCTACCCAACTCATTTTTTCCCTATCTTTATAATTAACTTTATTATTGTTTTATTTTTTCGAACTGAGATATTTATGCATTTCCGCAGCTGCAATCCTCGCATCTCCCATGGCCAGAATTACAGTAGCACCGCCTCGGATTATATCTCCTCCGGCATATACTCCATCCATATTTGTTGCCATAGTATCCCAATCGACTTCTACATTTCCCCATTTCCCTACTTCAAGCTCGGGAGTTTCTTGCCCTATTAAAGGATTAGAGCTGTTTCCTATTGCTACTATTACCAGGTCGATTTCCATAATAAATTCCGAATCTTTAATCGGAACAGGACGGCGTCTCCCTGATGAATCCGGTTCCCCTAACCTCATTCTAAGGCACTCCATCGCTTTAACCCGGTTCTTATCATCTTCGATATAGCGGATAGGAGTTGTGAGAAAGTGAAATTCAATACCTTCTTCTTCTGCATGGTGAACCTCTTCGACTCTGGCAGGCATTTCAATCCGGGACCTGCGGTATACGATCGCCGCCATTTCCGCCCCCAGCCTTTTAGCAGTCCGCACCGAATCCATTGCAACATTTCCTCCGCCAAGTACAGCAGCTCTTTTCCCTTTAAAAACCGGCGTATCATATTCAGGAAAATCACCAGCCCGCATAAGGTTGACTCTTGTCAAGTATTCATTGGCTGAATAAATCCCAATCAAGTTTTCCCCGGGAATATTCATAAAATTGGGAAGACCTGCACCGGTCCCGATAAAAAAAGCATCATAACCGTCATTTTTTAAATCCTCCAGGGAAACTGTTTTACCGACCACAATGTTCATCTCGAACTTAACCCCTAACCGTTCCAAGTATTCTACTTCAGCTCTGAGAATTTTGTTTGGCAGCCTGAATTCGGGAATCCCATAAACAAGCACACCTCCTGCTACATGTAATGCCTCGAACACAGTTACTTTATGACCTATTTTTACCAGCTCTCCAGCAACAGTCAGCCCTGCCGGTCCGGCTCCGATAACCGCAACCTTCTTTCCCGTAGGAGGCAGAGCCTTAGGAATAAAAACTTTCCCACTATCCCTTTCAAAATCAGAGGCAAACCGTTCCAGATTCCCGATCGCAACCGACACTCCGGTCGCCTTTTTCAAGGTACAGACATCTTCACACTGAGTTTCCTGGGGACACACTCTGCCGCAGATCGAAGGCAAGCTGTTAGCTTCCTTAAGCTTTCGTGCACTATCATTAAATTTTCCGGCCTCAATAAGCTTAATAAAAGCAGGGATATCAATACCTACTGGACATCCCATCACACATTGAGGGTTAGCACAATCCAGGCATCTTTGAGCTTCTTTAACTGATTTTTTTGCATCAAGCCCAAAATTAACTTCCTTAAAATGCTTGTTCCTCAAATCCGGTTTCCTCTCTGGCATCTTCTGGCGGCGGATCTTCATTCTCTCTTTAACCGGCAGAGATTTTCGAAGTTTTTTCCGCCAGTCTTCATTAAATCCTGCCCTCAAGCTTGCTTTAAGCTCAGGAGGCATTTGTTTTGTTTTATCAGGCATTTTTCACTCTTTCTTTATGGTTAGCTTTTTGGAAAATTTTCTTTCTCCCAGTAACACAAAGATTGGATCTCATCATCAAAATAAGATTTCCTCCGGGAAAAAAGCTCTTGCCAGTCGACCAGATGGCCGTCAAAATCCGGGCCGTCAACACAGGCGAATTTTGTTGATTCATCAACCGATACCCTGCAGGCCCCGCACATTCCGGTTCCATCCAGCATTATAGGATTTAGGCTGACAATAGTCTTTATTCCTAAAGGCCGAGTCGCTTCGGAACAGGTATACATAAGGTAAGTACAGCCGTAAGATATGACTCTGTCGATCTTTGTGGTTTTTACTACATCCTTAAGTACTTTAGGGATGAATTCTTTACAGTCATAATAGCTGTCACGCGAGGAAACAAAAAACTCATCACTCACAGCTTTTAATTTATCTTCCCAATACAAGAGATAATTAGCTTTAACGTCAAGTAAGGAAATAACCTTGTTGCCGGCTTCTTTCATCGCTCTAGCAACAGGGTAAACCGCTCCGATCCCATAACACCCGCCGGCACATAATATTGTTCCAAATTTTTTAATCTCCGATTGTTTTCCCAAGGGGCCCACAAATACTGGGACCTCATCACCGCTTTTGAGAATAGACAACTTTTGGGTTGAGGTTCCCACAACCAGGAAGACTGAGGTGACTGTACCTTTTTCGCTGTCCCAATCAGCAATATTCAAAGGGATCCTCTCCCCACGCTCGTCCGGCATTATAATTACAAATTGACCGGGTTTACATTTCCGCGCCACTTGGGGCGCTTCAATCTCAAGAAGATGAAGATTTGGTACCAGGCGTTCTCTGCGAATAATTTTAGCCATTACTTTCCTCTTTTGATCATTACCCTCATAACATTAGATGAGGCAGTTTTATTAAATATCGGATATTCCGGAGACGCAGCTACTACCCCCGGTGATACTGTTGTCGTGATACGGGCAATTCCCTTAATTTTTCCATGGGGGTATAAAACCTCAATACTATCTCCGTTTTTCAGTTTTAGCTTATCAGCATCCTCCAGACAAATATGAATCCATTGAGGATTCCTGAATATACGAAATCCCCGCACAGCTTCACTCAGGGAAAGATTCCGATAAAAATCAAGGTTATAAAACAAAACCAACCGAAATGGATATCTTTTATTGTTTCCTACCGGCTGGGAAATAATTTTCTTTTGTAATAATTTCCCCTTCGGAGGATTTTCTTCTTTAATAAAAATCTCCTTGCCTTTTTCTAAAGCCGGGTAATAGACTTTAGCAAAACCAGGAAGGTTATTTTGTATCTCCTTAATGATGCTTTCTGGCTTTTTATAATCAAAGGCTTCAGCCCCCATCCTCTTTGCTGTTTGGCTGGTTATCCACCAGTCCGGCTTTGTTTCTCCCAATGGTTTAAGAACTTTGCCGGTTTTTTGGACCCGGCCCTCCATGTTAACAAAAACACCCTCAGTCTCAGCAAAAACTGCCGCTGGCAAAACTGCATCAGCTATTTTAGTATTTTTGCTGACATAGCTGTCCTGGACAATAAGAAACTCAGGTCTGGCTTTTTTAGGAAGTTCAATCCGGCTTCCG
>JAUWTR010000190.1 GCA_030614645.1 Candidatus Aminicenantota bacterium | reverse complement strand
CAACATAAGTCCGCAATCCGACAAGCACGAAGAAGTCTGCGCAGAAAAGCCATAAATAGAAAAAGCAAATCCATTCTTCGCACAGAGATAAAGAAACTAAGAACTGCAATAGAAAAGAAAGACCGAAAAAAAGCTGAAGAGCAAATGCCTCAAACCTTTTCTATTATAGATAAATCCATAAAAAAGGGAACTATCCACGAAAATACCGGCAACCGCTATAAATCAAGACTAAGCAGACAAGTTGAGCTTATCAACCTTGCCGTTCCCAAGTAATCTCCTGCTTTTTCCTCAAAAGACAATACTGAAAAAGAAACCCTTCTATCATAGCCTTAAAGGGAAGGCTGGTGGATTTTAGTTTCACATCAATATCCCGGATCTTCGTAAGGATATTTTCCAGATTTTTGTCAGAAATAGTTCCGGCAATAAAAAACAACTGTTTGAATTGATAATCATACAGTCTCCCATAATTTTCCTTTATCTGAGGTTTTATTTCCTTAAAAATATCTTTTCTGCTCTTTTTCCCTTCCTTTAACCTGAGTTTAACCAGTAGAATATCCCGGAAAAACCTGGCGAGCGAATCAACAATCCTTACAGGAGGAACACCTTCTTTTTCAAGTAATTTTTCCACCACAATAAGACACTCCCTGTAATCACCCTTTTCCAGTTTATTCGTCAATTCCCATTCAACAAAAGATTTGACCCAACCCGTCACCTGGTCTATTTCATCCAGCTCGACATGTTTTTTTTTATCAACAAAAGTTATAACTTTTGTTATTTCATTATCGAGACGTCTGAGGTCATTGCCGGCCAGTTCCATCAGCCGGCTTACCGCATCATCGGCAACAGTCTTCCCCTCCTTCTTAAACCGAGATATGATCCACTCTCTTAAGTACTCACCTTTCACAGGCTTTATTTCTTTTAAAACAACTGAAGAGGCAGGGAGAGAGGACAAAAACTTCACAAGAGGGGAATATTTTTTAATTTTTCCCTGGAAAATAATCACCATTACAGTCGTTGGGGAGGGGGCGGAAAAATAATTTTTTAACAATTCCTCATCCTGGGAAGACAGCTCTTCATAAGAAAACGGCTTGCTCGTCTTCTTCCTAAGGGGACTCTCAACTACGATTATCCTGAAACCATCTGAAAAGAGAGACATAGTTCGAGCTGCATCTATGATATCTTTCCAGAGATGTGTCTTAAGGTCGAACTTTTCAAAATGCAGGGCGCCTTCTTCAGAAGAGCCAAAATCCGCAACTAAGTTATCAATAAAATTGGAAGCCGGGTAGGTTTCTTCTCCGTAAAAAATATAGCCGGAAGCGATATTTTCAGGCGTTATTCTTTTTTTCCCCAAGAAAAGGGCCACTAACTTAAAATCCCTCCAAAATCGTAATCACCACACTCCTGGCAAACTTTTCAGCTATTTTATCAATAGCTTCTGATTGCACAGACTCAAAATCAGTACCCTCAGGTACTTCATATTCTTCCTGATAAACAAAATAGGGATTGGAAAAAATGACTTTTTTATCAATCAGATCTCTTAGAACGATTTTCGCTACTACTATAATATTATAGCGATCAGCCGCAGCTTCTCCAGAAAAAGCGATCGGCCGGACAGTAAATGAACTTATCTCACCAATAAGAATAGCATCAGCAGCGTCTTTTTGGGAAGTGATCTGCACTTTTCCTCGGGCAACCATCTCATCGATCACACCCTGGGTCAGCTTTAAATCCAGCTGAAACCGGGTTGTCATGTTTTTAAACATCGGGATATTTACTGACTTAACATGAGGAGGGAGGGAACTTCCTGTTCCCCTAAGATGATAGCCGCAGTTGAGGCATAATAAACTGAGCACTATGAGTATTACATTCTTATTCATGTTAACCTGAACTATTCATAAAAAATGTCGATATGTATGATACATCTTTTCAAATCAACATTTTACCCTGATTCTTATATAGGGTCAATTTGCCAGTTCATTAACAATATAATCTATATTTATAATCGACATTTTATCCTGATTCCTAAGATATAGCAATTGACTATTTTGTTTTTTATAATAATTTATAAATAATCGCCATTTTTTATGAATAAATCAGGCTATATATTAAACCACAATATTTATCAGTTTATTCTTGATATAAATGACTTTTTTCGGCTCTCTATTCTCCAGATACTTTTGTATCCGCCTTGACTTTAAAGCCTTCTGTTTAATTTTATCCTCCGGGAAATCTCTTTCCGCTTCGAATTTATCCCTCATTTTACCATTGACCTGGACTACAATAATGACGGTCTCTTCTTTTGCCAGATCAGGATCAAAATCAGGCCACGGCTGTAAAGCAAGTAACTTTTTCTGTCCTATTTTCTCCCACATCTCTTCACAGATATGAGGGGCAAAGGGGGATAACAATAAAATCAGGCAGATCACGGCTTCTTTCAACAGCATCCTGCCGTCATCACTGGACCTTAGATCCGGACAATCCTTTTTTATCTGGTTGAAATATTCCATAACAGAGCTGATTGCCGTATTAAAATGATACCTGTCTCCTATGTCCTCAGTAACCTTTTTAATAGTTTGATGCATCTTAATTCTTAAAGGTTCTATTTTATTTTCTGCTGAGGCTGTTCTATTAGGAGTAGCAGGGCTGGTCTTGAATACACCTATATTATCCTGAAAAAAAGCCCAAACCCTGTTTAAAAAACGGAAACTTCCTTCAATTCCCTTATCATCCCAGATAAATTCTTTTTCGGGGGGGGAGGCAAAGAGAATAAAAAGTCTGGTGGAATCCGCCCCGAATTTAGCGATCATATCATCCGAGTCCACAACATTCCCCTTGGACTTTGACATTTTTGCCCCATCTTTGGTTACCATGCCTTGGCTAATATAAAAAGGGAACGGCTCATCAAGCTCTGTTAATCCTAAATCCCGAAGAATTCTGCAAAAAAACCGTGCGTAAATCAGATGCATAACAGCATGTTCAACCCCGCCGATATATATGTCCACCGGTAGCCAGGAAGCAACTGATTCAGGATTAAAAGGAAGCTTATTCTCAGCAGGAGAGCAATAGCGGAAATAATACCAGGATGAATCAAAAAAAGTATCCATGGTGTCAGTTTCTCTTCTTGCTTCCCCTCCGCATTGAGGGCACTCAGTTTTTACAAATTTTTCTACCTGTTCAAGGGGTGAACCTTCCCCTTTTTTAAATTCTACTTCCTCAGGAAGATCTACTGGCAAGTCCTTAAAAGGGACTCCAACTACCCCACAGTTTTTACAGTACATCACAGGGATAGGAGTTCCCCAATATCTCTGTCTAGAGATTCCCCAGTCTCGTAACCGATAGAGTGTAATTGCTCCGCCAAATCCTTTTTCCTGGGCATAGCAGGTCATCTTCTCTATTGCCTCTCTACAAGGCAATCCTGAAAAAGATCCGGAATTAACAACTACTCCATAGTCTTCAAAGAGATCCTCTGAATCATGCGGATTGCTCTCTTCCGGTACTATAACTTCCTTAATGGGCAGGGAATATTTTCTGGCAAATTCATAATCCCTTTGATCATGAGCTGGAACAGCCATTATAGCCCCGGTTCCATATTCCATTAGCACATAATTGGCAATCCAGATGGGTATTTTTTTCCCTGTAAATGGATTAAAAACTTTCCGCCTGGTATCAATTCCTTCCTTTTCAAAATCGTCCGACTCCGTTCGCTGCTGAAGCTCAGCAATTGCTTTATCCAGCCAGTCTTTTAAATTCTCCCTGTTCTCTGAGTTTTTTATCAATTCTTCCACCAACGGATGTTCTGGTGACAGAACCATAAAAGTAGCCCCATAAATCGTATCAATCCTGGTCGTAAAAGCTTCAATACAAAGAGAATAATCCGCAACTTGAAATGTCAGTTGAGCTCCCTTACTCTTCCCTATCCAGTTCTTCTGCATAGTTAGCACATGCTCCGGCCATTTATCCAGCAGCTTTAATCCGGAGAGGAGTTCTTCAGCATAATCTGTGATCTTCAGAAACCACTGTTCCATATACTTCTGTTTCACTTCTGTATCACAACGCCAGCACTTTTCACTTACTACCTGTTCATTAGCAAGAACTGTCTGGCATTGGGGGCACCAGTTCACCTGGCCCTTTTTCCTAAAAGCCAAGCCTTTTTCTAAAAGTTTAAGAAATATCCACTGGTTCCACCGGTAATATTCCGGAAGGCAGGTAGTTATTTCCCGTGACCAATCATAGCTAAGCCCTAAGCGCTTTAGTTGGACCTTCATATGAGAAATATTATTCATTGTCCATTCCCGGGGGTGAATGCCTTTTTCAATAGCAGCATTTTCAGCAGGCATTCCGAATGCATCCCAACCTATAGGATGAAGCACATTAAACCCTTCCATTCTTTTAAACCGCGAAATGACATCAACGATCGTAAAATTTCTCACATGCCCCATATGAATACGCCCAGAAGGATAAGGATACATTTCTAAGGAATAATACTTTGGTTTTTCTGAATCCTCACAAGATACAAATGCTTTTTCCTTTTCCCAAGCATTCTGCCATTTTTTTTCAATCTGTTGAAAATCGTACTCTTCTGACATGTAATTTTTCTTCCTCTAAAATTCAAAAATAAATATTAAAGTTATACCTGT
>JAUWTR010000106.1 GCA_030614645.1 Candidatus Aminicenantota bacterium | reverse complement strand
CTCTACGCATTATATTAAGTTATATAATATCTTTTTTTATTATTTTTAGGAGGAATGTTATGCGTTTAATATTCATAGGGTTCGGGACGGTCGGCCAGGGGTTGGCTGAACTTCTGCTTAAGAAAAAAGATGAACTTTTTTCCAAGTATGGTATCGATTATTCAGTTGTTGGTATTGCAGATAAACTAAAGGGCAGTATTTTAGATCCGCAGGGAATCGACCTGGCTGCTGCTTTAAAAGTTGTTCAATCCGGAGGTTATTTATATGAATTAAGTTCTAAAAAGTTTGAGGGTGAAGCTTTAGAGATGATTACGGCCGTTGATGCTGAGGTAATGTTCGAAGCGACCTATACGGATATAAAAACAGGTGAACCGGCAACCTCCCATATTCGTAATGCTCTGGAGCGGAATATGAATGTTGTCACTACCAACAAAGGTCCCCTGGCTCTTTATTACCAGGAACTTGCTGAACTTGCCCGGGAGAAAAAAGTGAAGTTTCTGTTTGAAGGGACGGTGATGAGCGGAACCCCTGTTTTAAACCTGCTGCGAGAAACTCTGGCGGGGAGTACTGTCAAGGAAGTAAAAGGTATACTTAACGGCACTACTAATTATATTTTAACTCGCATGGAAGAAGGTCTGTCATACGATGATGCTTTGAAAAAAGCTCAGGAACTCGGGTATGCTGAGGCTGTACCGGATGCTGATGTTTTAGGTTGGGATGCCCTGGCTAAGGTTACTATTCTTGCCAAAGTTATCTTCGGGGCCAAGGAAAGGCCGTTCGATTTTCCCTGCGAGGGGATTACTGGAATCTCTGCTGCAGACATTTTTGAGGCAAAAAGCCGGAATAAGCGGTTTAAACTGATCGGAAAAATCTGGCGTGAAGGTAGTATAACCAAAGCATCCGTTGGTCCAGAAGAGGTCGACCTGAGTCACCCGCTTGCAGGGATTATGGGAGCAACCAATGCAATCACAATAACTTCATATGAGCTTGGTGATGTGACTGTTGTTGGTCCGGGGGCAGGTAAATTTGAAACTGGTTTTAGTATGCTGGTAGATTTTATCAATATCGCCCGTGAATAGTCCAGATTAAAAAAGGAGTGGAATTTTATATTCCACTCCTTTTTTTTTATGATAAAAACTACTTAATCTGTTCTTCGATCCAGTCTGATGTAACTGTTTTGGGCCTTTCAAGAGGCAGCCCAAGTGCTCTGTCCCAACAAAGTGAAGAAAGCACTCCCAGTGCACGTGAAACTCCAAAGAGCACGGTGTAGAAGTCATATTCAGTAATACCGAAGTGAAGGAGCAGGCAGCCGGAGTGAGCGTCAACATTGGGCCACGGATTCTTTGCCTTGCCGTGTTCTCTAAGAATGTCGGGAGCGACTTCATAAATTCCGCTGACTACCTGGAAGATTTCATTATCCGGGCAGTGCTTGAGCCCAAATTCTCTCTGGGCCATATATCTGGGATCGGTTTGTCTGAGCACAGCATGTCCATATCCAGGAATGACTTTTCCGGAATTCAGGGTATCCCAAAGAAATTTGACCAGTTCGTCTTTGGTCGGAACTCCGCCCAACTCTTCTTTTACATCCATGATCCAGCGCAGTACTTCCTGGTTAGCAAGTCCGTGAAGCGGTCCGGCTAACGCGGACATACCGCCGGCTAGAGAATAATAGGCCTCGGAAAGAGTCGAACCTACTAGATGGGGAGTATGAGCTGAAGCATTTCCGCCTTCATGATCACTATGGATTGTGAGATAGAGCCGCATAAGTTCTTTGAAAGTGGGGTTTTCCACGCCCATCATATGGGCAAGGTTTCCTCCCCAGTCAAGATTGGGATCTGCGGGAATATGTTCATCATTTTTGTAGGATTTGCGGTAGATATATGCTGCGATCTTGGGAAGCTTGGCGGTAAGGTTTAAGACATCTTCGAATGTGGGATCCCAGTAGTCAGTTTTGGGCATTCCTTCTCTGTATTTTGTGGCAAAAACAGAATCCTTTTGCAGTGAAGCGATTGCAGTAACAAACTGGGTCATGGGATGAGTATCTTTAGGGACGGCTTTCATAATATCGATGAGATAATCGGGAAGTTCGCTGCGTTTTTTCCATTCTTCTGTGATCTCTTTGACTTCGTCTTCTGTGGGGAGTTCACCGGTAAATAAGAGATGAAAAAGACCCTCTGGGAGTGGTTCTTCCCCGCCTGGAGCTTTGGGGAGTTTTTCCTGTAATTGAGGGATGTTGTAGCCACGGAAACGGATACCTTCATACGGGTCAAGCGCTGAAGTCTCTGTGACGATGCATTTAACTCCGCGCATTCCGCCGTAAGCTTGTCCGATTGTGACTTCGGAAATGACTTTGTCCCCATGTTCCTTGATCAGGTTTTTCACCCGTTGTTGCATGGGAGCGAGTTTTGCTTGAAACTTGTCTTTTAGTGCCATTAATAGACCTCCTTGGTATTTATATAATTTTATTCCGCCCTTATTGTGACGGAAGAAAACTATATCAAAGTAAACTTGTACTGTCAATATATTTGCATTAGAGTTGATTTTTGTTAGCATAATTGGGTATTATTTAACCTGAACTATTAATAAAAAATGTCCTGAGTAAAAAAGGAGATGAAACATGACAGGAGTACTAGTTTTACTGATTGTATTTGCAGTTATTGTCGTCTTTGTAGTGGGAATATATAACGGTCTGGTGAATCTGCGGAACCGAAGTGAAAATGCCTGGTCCCAGGTCGATGTCCAGCTCAGACGCCGTTATGATCTGATCCCCAACTTGGTTGAGACAGTAAAAGGCTATGCCAAACATGAAAAAGAGACCTTTCAGACCGTCACGGAAGCCCGTTCAAAAGCGATCAACGCAGGAACAGTCAAGGAGCAGGGAGACGCGGAGAATATGCTATCCGGGGCTCTCAAATCTCTTTTCGCCGTAGTAGAAAGTTATCCTGACCTTAAAGCTAATCAGAATTTTTTGATGATGCAGGAGGAATTGGCCGGTACAGAAGGCAAGATCGCCTATGCCCGTCAGTTTTACAATGATTCGATAATGAAGTTTAATACCAAGCAGCAGGTGTTTCCATCTAATATTATCGCCAATATGTTCAATTTCCAGGAAAAAGAATATTTTGAGATAGAAGAAGCTGCAGCTAAAGAGCCGGTTAAAGTTAAGTTTTAACTATGTACGAACAGATCGCCAGTAATAAGCGAAAATCAATTTTCCTGATATTTTTCTTTCTGGTCCTTATTGCCGCCCTGGGTTGGGTATTTGGGCAAATAACTGAATTCGGCTCCTATGCCCTGATCCCGGCTGTTGTTATTGCCCTGCTTATGACCTGGGGAAGCTATTATTACAGCGATAAGATCGTCCTGGCTGTTAGCAAGGCGAGGCCGGTGACTAAGCAGGAATATCCTTATCTCTACAACATAGTCGAGGGCCTGGCTCTTGCGGCCGGCCTGCCCAAGCCCCGCTGTTATGTGATAGATGATACTGCTCCCAATGCTTTTGCCTCCGGCCGTAATCCGGAAAAGGCGGTTGTTGTGGTAACTGAAGGCTTGCTGAAAAAACTTAACCGGGCTGAACTTGAGGGTGTTATTGCGCATGAGATGTCGCACATTAAAAATTATGATATCCGGGTTCAGACTCTGGCTGTGGTTATGGTCGGGGTAGTAGTGCTGCTGAGTGACTGGATACTCCGGAGTTTTCTGTGGGGGGGAAGAAGAAAGCGCAGCAGTGATAAAAGCAGCGGTAATGCCGGAGCAATATTGATCATTGTAGCTCTTGCGCTTGCTGTTTTGTCTCCATTAATAGCGCAGTTGCTTAAGATGGCTGTATCACGAAAACGGGAATTTTTAGCCGATGCTGATGGGGCTATGCTAACGCGCTATCCTCCCGGGTTAGCTTCAGCCTTGAAGAAATTATCAGCAGATAAAGAATCCCTGGAAGTAGCTAACAAAGCTACGGCTCACATGTATATTATCAATCCGCTTAAGGACCATAAACGCGGCGCTGGTATGGCTAAACTATTCAGTACGCATCCTCCCGTAGAGGAACGCATTGCAGCATTAGAAAAAATGTGAGTACGAAAAATATGTTGCATATATTGCTTAATATCATTATAATTATTTAACCCTTAGGTGGGGTCGTAGTTCAGTTTGGTTAGAACGCCGGCCTGTCACGCCGGAGGTCGCGAGTTCAAGTCTCGTCGGCCCCGCCAGATTCTCCCCTGAAAATCAATATTTTCCTTTAAGCACTATTAAGCCAAATTAAGCGAGTTTAAGCAAAATCTGTGACATATTGTGACATGTGACCTGCCCCCATTTATTGTACCACTTATAAAGTTAGTAATACAGCCGGTGAATGTAAAGACATTGACTCCCATATTTGCTATAATTCGACCGTGCAAAATAGAAGAAAAATCGGCATCATCATATTCCCGATAATCGCTCTGGTGCTCTGCGGTTTGATCTCATGTAATAAGAATGAAGAACTCTTCAAGACAAAGAATATAAAACCTATTGTTTTGAGACCGCGGGATGTTTTCAGGAATAATCCCACGTTTTTTGTTTTGAACAGAGTGATAATTGATTTCTCTGAAAACGATAACCAGTTCAGATGGGATCTTCCGAAAGGGATTTCCGGATATCTTCATGTCCAGATAGTTCTCTACAAGGCCATTAATCAGATACCTGCCACTTTGCCTCATTCCTGTAGTTTTTCTGTTCTTTTGCAAAATGGAGGTAAGGAGAAGGTCAAGCTTGAAGAGAAATTCTCACCTGAAGATTTCACAAGAGGGAATAAATATTTTTCGTTGGTAAAAGGATTTAGAATCCCGCTTGATCTGGAAGAGGGACATGCTGTGCGGTTTCAGATTGACATTCCTGAAGATTATGATAATAGCGGCCTTAAATATGGGATCACTGTGCCTTATGTAGAGAACTTAGCAAGGGAAAAAAGCCAGGAGTCGGATATCCCAAACCTTATCATTATCTCTATCGATACTCTTCGTGCGGATTACCTCGGTGTTTATAAAGATTTTGAGAACCAGCATTTTGATTTCAGTTATTCTCCTAATCTGGATTTATTTGCTGAGCAAGCTGTCGTTTTTCGTAAGGCATATACACCTCTTTCTGCTACCTGGCCTGCTCTGGCTTCAATGTATACATCTCTCTATCCCTGCGAACATGGTGTGTTGTATAACCGACTGGAGCTGCAATTTTATTTTGACACGATTGCCACGCATATGCTCAATATGGGATATTGTACTCTCTCTCTTCATGGGAATTGTTTCGGATTGAATATTTCCGGTTTCGATGAAAAATATCTGTACAACCAAGATGATATAGCCCTGATTGAATCAGCGTTAAAAATGTTGCGACGAGACTCCGATCAACCTTTCTTCCATTGGTATCATCTTATTGGTGTCCATGCCAATTATAAGCCTCCAAAGTGGGTCATGACAATTCTGGCAAAAGATGAACCATACCGGTTTTACGACCTCAGTTCGATCATGAGCGGAGAGAGAGACATCGAATCTCAGGAACTCGAGTACATTCGGATGCTGTATGCAGGAGAGCTTTTCAACCTCGATTTCGAGCTGAATAAGATATTCGCATTTTTAAAAAGGAATAATCTTTGGGAAAAAACCATGGTCATCGTCACCTCTGACCATGGAGAAGACCTTTATCAACATCATCAGCATTTCTATCATTATCCTTCGCTGTATGATACAACTCTCCGGATTCCTCTTATGATCAAATTTCCAAATCAGAAGAAGAAGGTTGTTATTGAGGAGCCTGTGACTCTTCTCGATATTTTCCCAACAGTCGTTGATTACTTACAGACTCAGGAAGCAGGGAAAGAGCAGGATTATGAATTTTCTGGATTGTCACTCTTGCCTCTTCTCAGAGGAAATAAGAAGCCTTTTCAAAACAGAAGCATATTCGCCGGGGTAGAAGACTTTGATATCATTGCAGTAGTTGAAGATGACTGGAAATTGATCTACAACCCAGAGAAGAAAACTATCTTGAATCAAGTTGATGTGCCCTATCCTTATGAAGAGTTTGAGCTTTATCAAACAAACGAGGATGTTCTTGAAGTGAATAATGTCTTTCAGGAAAATCTTGAATTTGTCCGGGAATTGATAAAAAAGATCGAGAGGTTCAAAAAAATCCATAAGAAATTGAAAAAGTTAAAGAAAGGACTCCCGACAAAAACAACCAAAGAATTTAAAGCAGAAACAATAGAACACTTGAGAGCTTTGGGATACATAAAATAGGTAAGGAATAAAAATTCAGTGAATTTAACTAAAATTGGATT
>JAUWTR010000176.1 GCA_030614645.1 Candidatus Aminicenantota bacterium | reverse complement strand
GGTTCAGGTTCGGATTTAACTACAGATGTTGATGCACAGTTTAAATTAAATAAAACTGCTAAGCTTAGTCCTGTAACTCCGGCAATAATCTTTTTCCAGGTCATGTTTGCCTCGGTTGTCATCCTCTTTAAAGCCATTTTTTCTTTTTGAAATATATAACCATAAAAATTACGATCGCAGCCATAATCCCCAATATAATAAAATATCCCCCCCGCCAAGAAAGCTCAGGCATAAATTTAAAATTCATCCCATAGACTCCGGCAAGAAAAGTCAAAGGAATAAATATCGTAGCTATCATAGTAAGGACTTTCATGACTTCATTCATGCGGTTACTTATATTGGAAAGATAAGTATCATGCATACTAAACAGCATATCCCGAAAAATTTCTATGGTGTCCATCACCTGAATTGTATGGTCATAGATATCCTGGAGAAATCTGATTGTATCTCTTCTAATCAGATCAGATGCTGATTTTTGCAATCCACTGATCACTTCTCTCAAAGGCCATACTGATCTGCGCAAAAATATCATTTCCCGTTTTAGACTATGAATATTTTGCAAAGTATCAGGTCTGGAATTATCTATTAATTTTTCTTCAAGCTCTTCAATTCCCTCCCCAATTTCCTCCAGGATTAAAAAATAATTATCCACTACTGCATCCAGAAGAGAATGAGTCAGGTAATCCGGGCCCATTGTCCGGATACGCCCTCTCCCCTTCTTGACCCTTTCCCTGATGGGATTAAATACATCACCTTGTCTTTCCTGAAATGAAATTACATAATTTAATCCAAGGATCAAACTGACCTGCTCCTCCTTGACTCTCTTCTCTTTTTTGTCATAGGAAAGCATTTTTAAAACAATGAATATATAATCCTCAAACTCTTCCATCTTGGGCCGGTGTCCCGGGCTCATAATATCTTCTACTACTAAAGGGTGCAGTTTGAAAAATTGTCCTAATTTCTCAATTATTTCAGCCTTATGCACTCCATCAATATTAATCCATGACACAGTTGAGGTCTCTTTATAAGCAAAACAATCTTCGATTTTCTCGTATTCCTTTTTTCTAAACTGCTGTTTATCATAATCTATCACAGAGATCTCTACTCCACCTTTTTTTTTCTCGCCCGTATAAACAGGAGTTCCAGGGGGTAGGCCTATCTTCTTTTCCCGTTTTTTTATAAATCTATTAACTTTTATCAATATTCTCTCCTCTTGATAAAGTAACAAATATCCCGGGAAATTTAAAGGATGAATCCGTATTTGAAACCTCTTAGGTTTTTCAGAAAGGGGAAATAAAATCGACTTCTATGACTTTTCCTCCCTTTTCAGCAATCGGAGTTACCTCATGAAAAACTTTCATCCGGTCAGTACCCGGTTCCCCCACCTTCACTGTATAAGTACCAACTGAAAAAACCCAGGGAGTAAAGGTATTGCCTTTGGCCCTGATAGTGTAAATAGTCTCATCCTTTTTTTCTCCGATTATCTGAAATACCGGGTCTGTTAAACCTGATACCTTATATGTTGGAAGATAAGCAACAGCCTTGCGTCCGTAATTGTCCATTTGGTTGATCTTGACCGGCCAGCCCGGATACTGTTCGTTATCCGCAACATTGGGATCACCTAACCGAGGCCAGCATTCAATGGTTATATCCCGGGTTACCCGGTTAAAGCGTACCAGGCCGAATCCAGTTGCCCGGTCATATAGATTAGATGGCTTTTTTCCGGTAAAAGTAGGATTTGAAACTGCATAAACAGTTATTTTATTCCCGAACCCATCTGAAAATTCGCCGGTGTATTTTGGAGCACCAGGTTCCCGGTTTTTTCCGGGAAGGGGCGGATACCAGCGGCGCGGCCATACATTAGAAATAGAGGGAACACATAAGGCAAAACCTGCATCATTGCACTCATCCACACCATAACAAATAGTAGTCCCTAAATGCTGGTCCCCGGCAATATGCAGCGCAAATCCTTTGCGAATAGCCTGGATAGCCCGGTTACGCCCTGACTGAGGCCAGCCATTAGAATCCAGGTCTGTTACGATACGGTCGTTTTTTGCGTATTCTCCCTTAGGTAATATCCGCAGGCGTGGTACGACTTTATCGTCAAAGATATCCTCCGGCAGAGTGGCCACATTGGCAAAGATAGTCTGAGAAAGAAGTACTTTCATCCAGACGCCACGGCTCCAGTCAGCAGCCCACTGCTCCAGAAAATCAAGCTGGCTTTTTCCAAGGAGTATGGCTTCAGGAACATCAGCCTCTTTTTCCACATCAAAATCTTGATTCTGCGGCCAACCGTTCCATATTTCGGCTTCAGGAAGCAGAGGTTTGGGGGCAGACTTGAATTTTCGGTCTTCAATTATCGCAAAACTGATCCCAGCATAGTTAAAGCATGTATAATAAACCTCTATTCCCTGTAAGACTGTGGCAGGATCAATAGGGTCAGGAAGATGGCTTGTCTGAGTTTCCTGGACCATATTGACCCACCAGGGGGGCATTTTATATCCTCCCGTATCCTGTTTGTCAGATTCTGTTCCTTTAGAACCACAGGCTTTTCCTTCTGCTCCCCACAGATTCCCGTGAAAAACATCATGATCATCCGGGATACATATAACAGGACGGTTACGGATAAGGTCCTTATAGGCCCATCCCCATTGATACCATTTTCCAAGATACCCGATCGCAGCCTTTTCGACCGGTTTTCGCTGAACACCGCGGCCTCCTACTCCTTCATAAATCTGGTCACCTGAAAAAAACAGCAGATCAGGGTCATGTGCCTCTACACTTTTTGAAATGTCGGTATTTGGGAAGCCCAGATCATTATTCCCGGTAAAAGCAGCTACCACAACCTCTTCCTGTTTGACCGGTTCTCTGCGGATTACACCCTGCCAATCGCATTCACAGACCTGGTCTTTTGTTTCTCTCAGCTTATAGATCAAACGGTAGGGAATATCCCGGGTATTATCCCAATGTGGAATCCGGAAAGTTGCAGTAAAGGAATTTTCCCGAATAATTTCTTCTGCAATAGCAGTCCATTTATTCTCCCCTTTTTTGACCTGTAAGCCTACAGTCCGGGTATCCTCTTTCCCAAGAGGAGGCATTTGAGCAGTAAGTTTTAAAACCTGATCACTCAGTGTATACTGGGCAAAAAGAATAGGTCCGAAAGCCCTTTCAGGAAAACGATCGATTTTTGTGCCGCTGATAGTCCAATGAGAGAACCAGAAGCTTGGATATGAATCAAGGACAAATCTTCCCTCTTTTGAGGAGGGAAAATGAGCAACCAAACCAAGGCCCCCTGAAAAATATTCTACAGGTAAGCTGCTCTTTTTAACCTGACCCAGCAATTTCCCGGTTTCAGGATGATACGCAGAAAGCTCTAAAAAGTAGTTTTCATCTTGAGTCTTGAGCCTGACTTGAAGCTTAACTTCTTTAATAATCTGCTTTTCAAGGACGGGATCCGGAACGATTTGAACCGCATCCAAGGATTTTCCAATAAACAATCCTCCATTCATGGTAATCCCCGCTTCCAAGCCTTTACCATGGACAGCCGTATCCCGATATTCATCAAACTGTCCCTTAGCACCAATCCGAAAACCGGCCCAGGCATGCGTATTTACATCCTGCTCAGAAGAAAGCCTTCCAATATTAATGCTCATGTTCAGGTCACCCAACCGGTCTCCCAGATCCCTGGTTAAGAGGCTGACATATCTGTCATAAGCGCTTACAAGACATTCCAGACGGCCGTCAGATACACGCCAGTCCTGCAACCGGTTGGACCAAAAATCCGCCCCAATCCAGATCCGATCGAGTCCATCACTCCATTTACTGGAAAATTCAATAGGTTGTTCGCCTCCTCTGCAAGCGGCAAACACAAGAAACATTAATAAAGTCAGACTAAAAATGGCTGCTCTTCGCATAATCCTAAAAATTATTTTTCTCCCTAACAGTCCTTATGGCTTATATCATATGAACAAATTTAGGTCAATAAAAGACAGGTCTTGTGATATACTACAGAGCCAATGGAATCTTTGCTGAATATTCCCTTCTCGGGAGAAACTCTTTCCCTGGCCTCAGCATTTATTTGGGCCATAGCGGTAATTCTTTTCAGAATAAGTGGTAAAACCGTTCATCCTCTTGGACTTAATCTATTTAAATCTATCCTGGCCACCTTCTTATTTATTATAACCATGCTTATTCTCAATGAGCCTCTTTTTCCTCTAGTTCCTTTTAAAACCTATTGCTTATTCTTATTAAGCGGAGTAATAGGTATCGGAATATCAGACACTCTGTTTTTTGCCTGCCTTAATCGTTTGGGTGCAAGTCTTACTGCCATAGTTGATTGCAGTTACAGTCCTTTTGTGATCTTTATGGCTGCAATATTTCTTTCTGAGAATTTGACCATATTTCAGATCTTTGGGGCTTTTTTAATAATTACTGCAGTAATTGCCGTATCATACGAAAAAAACAACCTATCCATTCCCCGAAAAGTTCTTCTGACCGGAATTGCTTTAGGGATAGCAGCCATGTTTGCTATGGCTGTAAGCATTATTATAATGAAGCCTATCTTGGGAAAAACATCAATCATGGGGGCGACCCTGATCCGGACTATTGGGGGCATCCTTTTCACCGGTGTAGCTCTCAAGACCCATCCGAAACGCCGCTCCATCCTGGCTGGGATATTATCGCGCCGCAATTGGAAGACCATGCTTCCCGCCTCTATACTTGGGGGGTATCTAGCCCTTATCACTTGGATGGGAGGGATGAAACTTACCCAAGTATCAGTAGCTTCTGCCTTAAACCAAATGCATACTATATTTATTTTTGTCTTGGGAGTAATATTTCTTAAGGAAGGTGTTAGCCTCAGAAAAACCATCGCGCTGCTTATTGCTGTTTTAGGAGTTTTACTAGTAACATT
>JAUWTR010000132.1 GCA_030614645.1 Candidatus Aminicenantota bacterium | reverse complement strand
GTCAATCACCTGAAGGGAGGATATCTAGGATGATTAACGTGTTAATCATCTCACCCCTAGGGGTCATGCTATTCACAAAAATTGTCGGCTTCATTTAAATCAACAGGAATCTTTCACGGGAATACCTGATTCTTGCCTGATGACCGCCTTTTCTAATATAACATCAACCAATTTATCATAGGAAGCGGCGAATTTTTTTATGCGCTCCCGCGTCAATATTTTACCTATAAATTTTTCTTCAGCAGATAAGGTATAGATATAATTGATCACAGCCCTGGCGAAAACATCTTCAAGCAGCTCCAAGGAGTTGTATAATTTCAAAGCTTCTTTTTTCAAATCATCAATATTAGCACTCGATAGATCGATCAATTTCTTTATCTCCAAAGAGGGGTAAACAAGATTCCGAGCTATAAAGGCCTGGCGAATTGTCTCTTTGGCCTCTTCGATCACGGCTCTAGAATAGATAGAAGTTTGTTTAAGCGGCACAGGTAGATATTTTGAAATTTCACAAAAGGCTTCATGTTTCCTATCGCTCCCATATATCCAACCTACATAAGGGATCAGTATCCCACTCATTAAGAATTTCGCTTTTTTTTCTGTGATTATAGAGCCCAAAAAAGAATCCTGAAAATCATCTCGATCTATACTGGCATGTTTTTTTAAAACATGCCCGAGACCATACATAAACTTATTCATGGTCATACCGACCTCATCCAGGTCAAAAAATAAGATAGGCTCGACTTTTGTCCCCATGATTACTTTACCTCTACACATATCAAACAATTCGTTCTCTTCTTTCAAGCACCTGCGGGTAAAATCCCGGATTTTTATCCTGTTATCCAAAGGAATGTCTTTGACAATGAACAAAACATCAAGATCATCTCCAGCTATTGGTATCCCTCTTAACCAGCTGCCTCTGAGGTTTATTGAAATAAAATTTTTCCCATACTCCTGTGTCATCTTAACACCCACACGGTTAAGGGTGTCCTCTAACTGCCCAAAAAGCCCATCTCTCCGGTAACAGTTGCTGGGGTCAAAAAATGGAAACCGGAAATATTTACATGACTTCAAATAAAAAGTTATCTGCTGTTTGTTAATGCTTTTTTTTAGTTCAATCTGGCCCATATTTATCTCTTAGTCGATATAATCTTATCAATGTATTCCTTTACCCGTTCCTCCATATTACTGTCATCCAAAAACAGCGTTGCTTTTTTCAACACAGATATCACCTCATCCACAGCCAGTCCATCGCTGTCTCCTGGTCGGGGCAGGGCAATTCGCACCACTGTCCAAGCGGCTTTAACCTGCAATTCAGGTTCGTCTAAAAAAAGAGCTGCCTGCTTCATGGCATCCAATGTCTTGATACTCTCAAGTCCCGTTAATATGAGGTTTTTCTCTTCTGTCTCAACAGCAATTGCGAAAGTTTCCTTTATTTTAGCATACTTCTCCTCCGGAGTAAGTTCTGCTTCTTTTACCAGACGGATATAACCCCGAAGAGCTAAGTAAAGATACTTTTTTTCCTCTGTAGTCCGGCATATATTTAATAATTTTTTCGTTGCGTTAAAATCAGGCCAGTTGGCTATAGTATAAACAGCAGCTGTTTGAACTTTCGGATCTTCATTATTTGTTTCTTCTGCCACCTTTAAGAGGGCTTTCTTTCCGCCGATCCTGGCTAACGGCCTGATCAGATCGGCCTTGTTAGAACCGGTAGTTTCGTCTATTGCTGTAAGCAACAAGTCAGCTCTATGCTCCGGTTCAGCTATACGATTAGCAGCTACCACAACAGCATTTTGGATAAGTAATATTTCAGCCCTTTTTTCACTTTCCTTAAGCAGCCCTATCAAACGCAGTAGGTCATTTTCTCCGACTAAATTCTCAAGTCCAGAGATAGAAGCCCATCTGACATCTTCATTTTCGTTTTTTGCCTGGGCAAAGACCATATCAACATATTCCCCTGCTTTCTTTATCGAAAGGATCTCTATAAGGACAGTACGTCCGGCATGAGGTGTTTCTTCCAGTACACTTGCAGCTGCAGAAACCAGCTCCCGACTTGGCAACATTAAAAGTGCGTCTTTTAAAACTGCCAGCTCCTCAGTTTCAGCGTTGTGAAGAAGAGGAATCAAATCCATAAGGACATCCTGCCCTCCCAATTTAGTATATGCTGGGATCGCCGCCAGACGTAAAATCTTATCTTTACTTTTTAACGCCTGTTTAATAATCGGTAATACTGTCTTTTCGCCGCTGCGTCCAAACATAGCGATTATTTCCGCTTTTACCTCAGGCAAAACCTCATCCATTTTATCAATCCATTTTTCAGCTGTACTTTCAGACATTTGGTTTTCAGCAAGTCTAAGCGCTTGCGCCCGGAAAGTTTTGTCAGTACTATCCACAGCAGCAAGAAGATCTGCCAATACCTGACCATCTAGGATTTCAGCCAATAAACTGAGAGCCGCACAGGGGATATTATTTTCATCCGGGGATGTATAATTTTTTATCAAAGCCCGGCAAATTTGAACACACTTTCGCTTTCTTCCGGATTCAGCAGCCCGCCGTGCATATAAAAGATAAAGGGAAGGCGCCTTTGCTCTGTCATAGGGCGACGATGCTACAGCCACTTTGTCCAGTAATCCTTCAGCTACAGGGTCGCCTATATTAGCCAAAGCATAGAGAGTCACTCCCCGGAGTGTTTTATCCTCTATCCCGGCATATTTAACAATTTTTTTCACCGCCTTATGGCTGCGCATTTCACCCAGGGCTTTAATAAGGGTTATTCTGTTAGTCCCTCCAGTAGAGCTAAGAGCTTTAAGCAGGGCTTTTTCTACATTTGAAGTACGGATCGCAAGCAACGCTTGCGTTGCCGGCTCACACAATCTCTTGTTTTTTAGAAATTTACTGAGTGGCTTCACCGCCTCAACTTTACCAGCAATTTGAAGTTGGCGAATTAAAAAAGCTTTGACTTCATTATTTTCTGCGGTTTTTAAGGCCTTGATAAGAGCTCTGGCAAACATCCTGCGTTCATTCTCAGCTCCTTTGCGGTTTACATAGACCGCAGATCCATTTAAGGCAAATCGAACCCGGGCGTCATCCCCTTCCCCCGGGGGGATCAGATGACGGCAGGTTTCCAAAATGCCCTCCGGTCCCAGTTTTATAATCTCAGAAGCCAGAGTATCTCTTTCTGCGGTATTTTGAGCGGGAAATTTAGAAAGCACATCCAGGATCTTAACTTTTATACCTTCATCTTCTCCAGCACCTGCAATTGAAGAAGCAATAAAAACCAGTATCAGGGCAAATATAAGTATTTTTACTCTATTATGTATCATATTAATGTCTCCCGAACCATAGAACTTTCCTTAGAGAAACCAGGGTGCACGCATAGGCTGCCAAATAAGGCGATTAGCTTCTGTATCTCCAACAAAAAGCTGTTTTTCCGGATCAAAACGCAGCAGTCTTCCCAGACGCACAGCGATTTTTGCTAGGTTTACTATAGTACAGGACCGGTGCGCATTCTCTTCATTAAGGGCAAATTTTTTCCGGGTTTTTACTGCCTCAATAAAGTTTTCCTCCTGTGGTTCAGGATCAGGAAAAGCTGCCAGTTTATTATTCAGGCCAGGAATATCGGATTTAAATCCTTTATACAATTTTCCATTTGGCCCCTCAATAAAAGGCGCATCCTTATCCTTTTCTTCTCCATCCAGTATGATCTTACATCCATCGGAATACTTCAGCTCGATCCGCCGCCAGGAGCCGCAGGCATCCGGATGCTGCTGGGTGCAATCAGCTTCTATCTCAACCGGGCTGGTATTGTCTTTTTCAAGTAGATACTGAACTGGATCCAGGTAATGCATACCCATATCCCCCAGGCCTCCTCCGTCATAATCCCAGTATCCGCGAAAGGTGTTATGAACCCGGTGATGATGATATGGTTTATACGGTGCCGGCCCCAACCAGAAATCATAATCCAGCTTCGGAGGAACCGATTCCTGAGTCAGGTCAGTTTTCCCCCTCCAGTAAAATTTCCAGTCAAACCCAGTCACACCACTTAAGGTGACCTTTAACGGCCAGCCAAGCATACCGCTCTTAACAAGTTTTTTTATCGGTTTAACTGTAGTACCAAAACCGTAAAACTGGTCTCTAAATCTAAACCAGGTATTAAGCCGGAATATCCTCCCATTTTTCTGTACTGCTTTGACGACTTCCCGGCCTTCACCAATCGTCCTGGTCATAGGCTTTTCGCACCATATATCCTTTCCAGCTTCCGCAGCTGCAATGGTAATAAGTGCATGCCAGTGCGGGGGGGTGGGGATGTGAATAATATCAATATCAGGCCGTTCCAAAACTTCCCGGAAATCCTTATAGCCCTTGACTCCCGGCCCAGCGATTTCCCTAGCAATTTTTAAATGACTTTCATCAACATCACATACTGCTAACAGTTTTGCGCCTGGATAACGGAGGTGAACCCTTCCCATACCGCCAACACCGATCACCGCTTTCGTCAATTGTTCACTGGGGGCTTGAAAGTTATTCCCTCCAAGAACATAACGGGGGACTATAGTAAAGGCTGCTGCTGCCGTGAGGGAGCGCTTTATAAAATCGCGCCGTTTTATCGTTTTGTTCTCTGCCATATCAGTCTCCTGTGATAAAAAATGCAAACTCGCGAATAAGTAAAGTTTATTATACAGGAATTTAATTACAAGAAAAAGGTGGCGCGCCTGGGAGGACTCGAACCCCCGACCCGCTGCTTAGAAGGCAATATAGGAGGAATGTAAATGTCAAGGGTGACCTCTATCCTTTCTATCCATTATCTGGGCTCCTTCTATGTGATTCTCTCTTTACTTCGCATTTCTGGTTGACTGAAATTGTTTTTTATGTGTATTATTGATGTAGCAGATAATAGGGTGGAAATTTGATGAAGTTGAGGATAAATCATCATCAACGGAAAAAAGAAATTCTTATAAAACCCCGTTTTAGCAGCTATTAGAACAGCTTGAAAACAGAAATGGCTCCCCAAGCTAGACATTTTGAGAACCTATAAGGTGGCTTTGCCTAGGTGCTGATAAGCTGTACTAGAAGGTACTCAGGGGACTATCGAAACATTATTCTATGTCAGCAAATGAGTTTCAGCACCTACGCGAAATAGAATAGAATATTGACAAAACCATTCTGAAGGGAGTAGGATATTGGTTCAAGTGTCGTACTGGATGTAAAACAATAAATTACATAGGAGGGTGCTATGGCCGATAAGAAGTCGTCTCCGAAAGCAATCCTTGTAATGGCGATCACTGGATGGTTGGGTGCCGCCGTCAGTGTCTATCGCATAGTTACACAGTCACAGAAACCGGATGGTGATCTTATCGATGCGATTATAAATACCGTCATCTTTGCTGCCATTGCTGTAATCGCTACAATTCAATATCGAAAAGCAAAGCAGGATCTTTAGAATTTAACTAATATATTTTCGTTTTCTGAGCTCTGTACATCATACATTTAGAGAACCCTATTCTCTTATATTAGAAGCATCATCTCATCAACTCCATCTTTGTAGAGATCGGTTCCCCATACTGGATGAAATTAAAACACTTACTGTTAATTTCATTCTGTAAATCAATGGCTCCCCGGTCAGGACGTTTTGCGAACCTTTTCCATAGAATTTTCTAGAGCTTGATAAATCATTATTTGCAGTAGCTAGGTACATTATTGAGCTTAGACATTAAGGCGTAATCCGCTATAAGAAAT
>JAUWTR010000079.1 GCA_030614645.1 Candidatus Aminicenantota bacterium | reverse complement strand
TGGTTACGATGTCACGGGGGATCACCTTGTCCCCAATACGTACTGGAATGACGGCGCTAGGATGAAGCAACCGCTTGACCTCAGCACGGACAAACTGCAGCAGGATCACCAGACGGATAACCTTCATGCCCCCGCCGGTGCTTCCCGCACATCCTCCGATGAACATGAATATGAACAGGATGAACTGGGAAGTAGCAGACCACTGTTCATAGTCCGCCGTCCCAAACCCTGTCGTGGTCAGGATCGAGACAACCTGGAAGAGAGTCGTGCGAAAGGCCGTCTCAAGCCGAGGGAAGTGATGCCGGAAAGTGTTGAACCCAATGAAGAGCATACCGCCGCCGATCAGAAGCATGAAAAAGTTGAATTCATGATTCTTTCGGTAGCAGTCGAATTTTTTCTTCAGGAATTTGTAGTGAAGAGAAAAACTCGTCCCGGCCAGGATCATAAACACGATGATCACATACTGGATATAGGGTGAGTCATAGTGTCCGATGCTGGCATTCTTGGTGGAAAATCCTCCGGTGGCCATGGTCCCGAATGTGTGACAGAGGGCATAGAAAAATGTCATCCCTCATACCATCAGGAGCACGGTCTCCAGGGCGGATATTAAGACATAGATCCCCCACAGGATCTTCGCTGTCTCCATCACCCGAGGGGTCAACTTGTCAGGGGCAGGACCCGGCGCTTCGGCTTTGAACAGCTGCATCCCCCCCACGCCCAGGATCGGGAGGATGGCGATCGACAGCACTATGATTCCCATGCCACCCAGCCAGTGTGTCAGGCTCCTCCAGAAGAGCAGCCCCTGCGGCATCACCTCAATGTCTTCCAGGATGGTGGCGCCGGTGGTGGTGAAGCCAGACATGGTCTCAAAAAAGGCATTCGTGAAGTTGGGGATAGCACCGGAGAGCAGGAAGGGAAGGGAGCCGAATAGGGAGAATAGAACCCAGGCCAGGGTCACGATGGCAAAGGCCTCCCGGGCATGAACTTCTTGATCCAGCCGTGTCAGTTTGAAGAAGAGAAATCCTGAGACAAGGGTGATGCCGGAGGCGATCAAGAAAAAGACATACCCTCCATCAGCATAATAAAGGGAAAAGGGAATGGGCAACAGGATTGCCACAGCCAGGAACATGAGGAGCAATCCCAGGACGTGGATAACAAGATGAAATCTCATATTTACTATTTAAAGAGCTTCTCCACCTCGGCAATGGCCCGGGGCAGAGCAATCACGACTACCCGGTCTCCCTCCTTTATTTGAGTGTCTCCTGCGGGAATCAAAGCACTGTCTCCCCTCCGGATAGCCCCGGAAATGGCATAGCGCGGGAAATGACAATCCTTCAGGGGCTTTTTAGTGATCTTAGAACCGGCCTGGGGGATGATCTCTATGATCTCCACATCCAATCCCGGGATGCTGGCCATACTCGCCAGAGGTGCCTCCCGGATGAAACGCGTGATGGCGTTCACTGTGATCAGGGTCTTGCTGACTACCGCGTCCATGCCGATGGTGGGGGTGATGGGCATGTACTCGGTCTTGTTCACGAGAGCAATGGTGCGGGGGACCTTGATGTGCCGGGCAATCAAGGTCGAGATGATATTGGTCTCATCATCCCCTGTGACGGCAATGAAAGAGTCCATGTCCATGATCCCCTCTGCAGCTAGCAGGTCCATGTCCATTCCGTCTCCGTGGAGGACCAGAGTTTTCTTCAGCATATCCGCAACATGCTGCGATTTTCCGGATTTGCTCTCGATGATCTTGACGTTCAACTGGTCTTCTAATTCCCGGGCTACATACTGCCCGATGAGCCCTCCGCCCAGGATCATAATGTTCTGGATCGAAACATTCTCCTTCCCAGCCAGCTGGACGATCTTGGGTATCAACTGCTTGTCACAAATGACGAAGAACTGATCTCCGGGAACCAGGATTTCATCCCCCCTGGGAATCAGGGTGTTTTGCTTTCTCTTAATAGCCACGATCCGGGCAGCGATATTTCCCCATTCCATCCAGATATCCTGAATTGTCTTGTGCGACAGGGGTGTATTTTTCTCCAGCCGTATCCCTACCATCTGGATCTTCCCGTCAGCGAACTCGATGATATCGGTGGCGCTGCTTTGTCTGATCAAGCGAATGATCGCATCGGCCGCCTCTTTTTCAGGGTGGATCAGGAGATCGACCTCCATCTCTTCTCTGGTCAGCAAAAAACCGGGTTCGATGAACTCCGGGTTCCTGATACGTGCGATCTTAAAAGGAATGTTCAGCTTGTGCGCAAAACGACAGGCCAAAAGATTAACCTCATCTGAATTGCTGATAGCAGCAAGTATGTCTGTCTCTTTGATCTTGGCCTTTAACAGGTCCCGGTAGCTTGAACCCGAGCCTATAATAAGAGCGGCATCCAGCTGTTCCTCGGCCCGGCGGGCTATGAGGGGATCCTGCTCGATAATCGTTATATTGTGTTTTTCAGCTGCCAGCCGCTTGGTGAGATGGAATCCGACCTCTCCAGCTCCTATGATGAGGATATTCATGATTTTGTCCTCTATTATATACAGCCTATAGGCCATAAGCAACGCATAAATCAAAGTGCGAAAGTGTATATGCTTGCCTACTTATAGCGCATCCACTTTATGATCTCCCTTATGCGGGGACGCTTGCCGTACATTAAAAGGCCGACCCGGTAGATCTTAGCTGTAAGCCAGATCATCAAGAGAGTAGTCAGGGCCATCAGCACAATCGACCCGCCGACCTGAATAAAAGGCGGGAGCAGAATACACACACGCAGAAGCATTAAGGTAGGAGTGAAAAAAGGAATCATAGATAGAATGACTGAGATCGAGCTGTTCGGACTGCGCATAATAAAGATAATAAGCAGAAGAGGGATCACCAGCATCATTATTACCGGTGTCATAAACTGCTGGGCTTCTTTTTCCGTATTCACCATGGATCCTATAGCTGCAAATAGAGTGGAAAATAGGAAATATCCCAAAATAAAAAATATGACAAAATAAATAAAGATATAAGCCGGAATAGAGGGCATATTGAATGAGGAGGTGGCCGGGAAAACATCAGCGATCAAAGCCCCACCATACGTGGTAAATCCTATCCCGAACAGGCCCCAAATAGTATACTGGGTAAGGCCTACCGCTCCGATACCAATGATCTTTCCCGCCATCAGTTGAAAGGGACGTATAGAAGAAAGCACTATCTCCACAACCCGTGAGCTTTTTTCTTCAATTACGCCCCGCATTATCGCCTGTCCATAAAAAATAAGGGTCATATAAAGGACTAAAACTAAAAAATAAGATATTATAAAGGTCCCCCCGGTATCCTCCTCCACTCCCCGTTTACTGACTTTCTTGGTGGATAAATTAATCCGGCTCATAAGCTGGCCGACTTTATTTGGATCTAACCCCTCGGCCTTTAACCTCTTTCCTATAATTATACTGTTTAAAGCATTTCTGATATTATTGGTTTTATCAAAATCCGAAACATGCTCAGAAACATATTCCACCTCTCCCCCCTCTGAAATATCTGCGGGAAGAAAGAGATATGCGGAAAGCTCCTTGGCCAGCACTTTTTCATTCAGGGCCTCTTTAAGCCGAGAAATATCTCCTGTCACCCGGTATTCTTCCAGCAGATAGCGGCGGCTGCCATCTTTCAGTTTTTGCTCCATCTTTTTATCCAGCTCAGCAAAAAGCTTCCCACTGGCATCGATTACTCCTATATTCTCCTGTTCAGCCACAGAGACTACTGACATAAGGATAGGAACGATTAAAAACAGGGACATAAGCACAGGGCCCAGGATCGTGCCGATGATAAACCCTTTGGTCTTTACTATCTGTAGATATTCCCGCTTAATTACCGCCAGAATTTTTCTCATTTTGCTCTCCTACTTTAGCAATAAATATGGCGTTTAAAGTCGGCTCTTTGACCTCGAATTTATTGATTCTGATTTTTCCGGTCAAATACTGAAGAAGGTCCTGGGGATCTCCTCCTTTTTTTAGTTTAACCTCCATGAAACGGCCGTAATCATCAATATTTTCAATCTCTGCAAAATCTTTGATATATTTTGCCTCACCTTCATAATCTAAAACTATTGTATTTTTCCCATATTCCTTTTTTATCCGATTAAGATTCCCCTCCAGCACTTTCTCGCCTTTGTTAATCAGGCAGATATTATCACATATCATTTCAACCTGTTCCATCCGGTGAGTTGAAAAGATGATGGTTACTCCTTTATCCTTCATCTCCAGCATAATATCTTTTAGTAATTTAGTGTTAACAGGGTCCAGGCCAGCAAAAGGCTCATCCAGGATAATAAGTTCCGGCTGGTGGATAACAGTAGCAATAAACTGGACTTTCTGCTGCATTCCCTTGGAAAGTTCCTCTGCTTTTTTAAGCTTCCAATCAGCCAGGTCAAATCTTCCCAGCCAATGATCTATTCTACTGCGGGCTTCAGCTCCTTTCAATCCTTTAAGCTCGGAGAAAAATAAAAGCAGTTCACCGATCTTCATCTTAGGATAAAGGCCGCGGTCTTCAGGTAGATAACCTATTCTTTTTTTCATTTCTTCATCCATTTTCCGGCCTAAAAAATTAATTGTACCTTTATCGGGGATGATAATGTTCATAACCATGCGGATAGTAGTCGTCTTCCCTGCTCCATTTGGGCCCAGGAGGCCGTAAACACTGCCTTTAAGGACATTAAAGGAAAGGTCTTTTACCGCACAAAAATCGCCAAAATTTTTTGTAACTTTATCAAGCTCAAGCGCATTCATGTTTATTTTCCTTTTCAGGTTACCCTGAACTATTCATAAAAAAATGACGATATGTATGATACTTAGAAATTGGGAAATAGTAAATGGAAAAAAGTTGTAAGGCATGGACACTGGTAAGTCCCTCCGAAAGACAGAGATTTCCCCCAGCGGGGAACTCCCTTCCTGTCCTCACAACTCTCTCCTCGAGATTCTCTCGGGAAACCATGCCCGCGTTGTTCCGGATGGCTTTCTCCAGGATTTACCAGTGTCCATGCCAGCCTTAATTATTCACAGTTTAATAAATCAAAGTTTTTTGTTATATTACATATGTACCCTGAATTATTCATGTTGGAGGAAAAAACATGAAAAAGCGTTCCTATGTTCTCATAATATTTCTAATATTTTTTGTTTTAGTAATAATAACTACAGCGTCTTTTGTATATTTTCAATTCGCAAGACCCCCAGCTGTAAAATCTCATACCTATCTGGAGCTATTTCTTTCCGGGGAGATACAGGAAAAAGCCAACCCTGACCTGCTAAGCACTCTATTTACAGGGAGATCTCCCTTATCCATGTATGACATCTGGACAAATTTTCAAAAAGCAAAAATAGACCAGCGAGTAGATATGATCGTACTGCGCCTCGGCCCCATGCTGTGCGACTGGGCAAAAGTTCAAGAAATAAGAGACCTGGTACTTGATTTTAGAAAAAGCGGCAAAAAGGTCTACGCTTATATTGACGAAGCTCTTGACTTTGACAAAGAGTACTACCTGGCAACCGCCTGCGACAAGATCATCCTCCACCCGGAAGGGATTCTGGTAATAAACGGGATCGGCGGATATGTGCCTTTTGTTAAAAAAGCACTGGATAAACTCGGGATCGAAGCTGAAGTCGAACATGTCGAAGAATATAAGACTGCATATAACATGTTTATAGAAGACAAATTATCCCCAGCCCACAGGGAAATGCTGGAGTCTCTATATGGAAACCTTTTTTCCCATTATATCCGGCAAGCGTCTAAAGCAAGAGGAAAAAGCGAAGATGAATTTAAAGCTATCCTTGACCATGGTTTTTTTCAGGGGAAAAAAGCTAAAGAGGCCGGCCTGGTGGATGAGCTTCTCTATGAAGATCAATTCAATGAGCTTCTCCTTGATGGCAAAACAATGATGTACAAAATGAGCCACACCCAATACTTAAAAACATCCGCTGCTTCTTTAGGACTGAACCGAGGCAAAAAAATCGCCCTGATCTACGGAATGGGCGCTATTATCACCGGAGATGGTTTTTATGAGTTTATGGGAAGCCGGACCATGGCCAGCTGGATAAGAAAAGCCAGAAAAGACGATTCCATCGCTGCTATTATTTTTCGGGTAGACAGCCCGGGAGGCTCGGTCGTCGCTTCTGATACTATCTGGCGGGAAGTTTGCTTAGCTAAAAAAGAAAAACCTTTTATAGTCTCCATGTCTGATATGGCCGGTTCTGGAGGATATCAGGTGTCAATGGCAGCCCATAAAATTATCGCTCAGCCGCAAACACTGACCGGCTCGATCGGTGTGATCTTTGCCAAATTCAATATGGTAAAGCTCTATGAAAAATTGGGCATTACTTCCGAGAAAATCCTATTCGGAAAACGGGCTGACATGTTTTCTACCTTCCGAAAAGCAACCCCTGACGAAAGACGCCTTTTAAAAGAAGAAATTCTCTGGACCTATGACAGGTTTGTATCCAAGGTCGCTGAAGGGCGAAACATGTCAAAAGAAGAAGTCAACAAAATAGGGAAAGGACGTGTATGGACAGGGAGTCAGGCAAAAGAACTTGGCCTGATAGACGAGCTGGGAGGATTGACAAGGGCGGTAGAATTAGCTAAAGAGCTGGCCGGTATCCCAGAGGAAGAGCCGGTGAAATTCGTGGTAAGACCGAAAAAGATCTCTCTTATGGACAAACTCTTTGCAAAAAGAATTATTGGTTTAAAGCTTAATATCAGTAATAAAGTGGAAAAGATCCTTATGACTTTTAAGCTTTTAGAAAACGAAGCTCCCTGGGCTCTAATGCCTTTCTGGCTTACAACTGAATAGTTTGGAGTAATAAGAGAGAATAGAGAATGGGAAAACCGTTCTGAACTCTCTGGAGGAGTATATTATGCTGAGTATCTCTCACCTTTCCAAATCCTTTGATACCCTGAAAGCTGTTGACGACATCTCATTCGATGTCAAAAAAGGGGAAATATTTGGCTTTCTTGGTCCTAACGGGGCCGGAAAAACAACCACAATCTCCATGATATCCGGCCTGCTGCAGCCCGATACAGGAAAGATCCTAATTGATGGAATGGACCTGAACACCGACATCAGAAGAATTAACAAAATCATGGGAGTGGTTCCCCAGGATATGGCTTTTTATGAAGA
>JAUWTR010000207.1 GCA_030614645.1 Candidatus Aminicenantota bacterium | reverse complement strand
TGTCCAGGAGAGATAACGCCCGGTGTATTGGGGCCGATAAGGTCACAGTCTTTATCTTTGAGGAATTGTTTGTCCTTGATCATGTCATATGTAGGGAGTCCTTCTGTGATGCATACAACTAGTTTTACACCTGCAGCTGCGGCTTCCATTATTGCATCAGCTGCAAAAAATGGAGGGACGAATATGGCTGCTGCATTAGCTCCTCTCTTTGCTACCGCTTCTTCGACAGTATTAAATACAGGAACGTCCAAATGTGTCTGTCCACCTTTTCCGGGAGTTACTCCTGCTACTACTTTAGTCCCGTATTCCTGCATTTTTTCTGTATGAAAAGTCCCTTCTCCTCCCGTTATTCCCTGAACAACAACTTGGGTATTATTATCTATTAAAATACTCATTATTGACTCCTTTTTTATTTGGCAAGGGGGACGACTTTTTCCGCTGCTTCTTTCATGCTTGAAGCGGCAGAAAATGAAAGTCCGGATTCTTTAAGGATTTTTTTGCCCAATTCGACATTTGTCCCTTCAAGTCTTACGACCATTGGAATTTTAAGGTCAAGCTGTCTAGCTGCTTTCACTATTCCATTAGCTACCAAGTCGCAGCGGACGATTCCTCCAAAAATATTGACTAGGGCCGCTTTGACATCTTTGTCCGATACCAAGATTTTAAAGGCGCTTTTAACTGCTTCTTCTGAAACTCCACCACCTACATCCAGAAAGTTTGCCGGCATTCCACCTGAATACATAATAATATCCATGGTTGCCATAGCTAATCCCGCTCCATTTACCATACAGCCGACATTTCCATCCAACTTGATGTAGTTAAGACCGAATTTGGAAGCCTCGACTTCAAGTTCATCTTCTTCGCTAAAATCCCGCATATTTTTTATTTCCGGATGACGGGCTAAAGCATTATCATCGAAATTCATCTTGGCATCCAAAGCCAAAACTTCTCCTTGCTTGGTAATAAGCAGAGGATTGATCTCTGCCAGGGAAGCATCTGAGGATTCAAAAGCTTTATAAAGCATTAAAAGGAATTTAACTGCTTGTTTGAGTATATTTCCTTGTAACCCGAGTTTAAAGCCGAGATTTCTTGCTTGAAAGCCTCCAAAGCCGGTAGCGCTGTTGATGTATTCCTTAAATATTAGTTCCGGGGTTTCAGCAGCTACTTTCTCGATTTCCATGCCGCCTTCAGGGGAAGCCATGACTACAGGAGATTCAGTTGCACGGTCAATCACAATCCCAATATAAAGTTCTCTGTCTATATCCAGCGCTTCTTCAACAAGAACTCTTTTTACCAGCTTTCCTTCAGGTCCGGTCTGATGAGTAACAAGATTCATACCTAAAATCTCATCAGCGAGTTTTTCTGCTTCTTCAGGATTATTAGCTAATTTAACGCCGCCTCCTTTACCGCGGCCACCGGCATGAACCTGTGCTTTTACTACAACGCGAGGGCCTATTTTGTTTGCTATTTCCCGGGCTTGGCCAGGTGTTTCGGCGACTTCTCCTTTTGGTATAGGCACCCCGAATTTACTGAGAATATCTTTAGCTTGAAACTCATGAATTTTCATTTTATGTTTCCTTATTTATTAAATTATTAGTCTGGATTATTCAAAGGGGAAAACATTTCTTGGATGTGGACAGCCCTTTTATAATAGAGGGACTGTCCACTTTTTTGTGATCTAGCTTATGCACTCGAATGATTCCTGTCAGCTTAATATTCTGATGTGCAGTTATTTTTGATACTTTCTCTTGCCGTCCTCGTATAAATCTTCTCCGTACATGTCATTTATCACAATACAAGGACAATCTTTTACTTTGATTTTTCGAATAGCTTCTGGGCCGAGTTCAGGGTAGGCAATGACTTCAGCTTCTTCAATACTCTTAGATATAAGAGCTCCTGCTCCGCCTACTGCAGCAAGATAGACTCCTTTATATTTCTTTAGAGATTCCTTTACTTCTTTACTTCTGGCTCCTTTTCCGATAGTCCCTTTCAATCCGAGTTTATGTAAGGTAGGGGCAAACGAGTCCATTCTGTAGCTTGTTGTAGGACCTGCAGAACCTATGACTTTGCCTGGGCGTGCCGGAGTCGGCCCTACATAATATATAAACTGTCCTTTGAGTTCAATTGGAAGGTCCTTTCCTTCCTTTATCAGGTCGAGCAGCTTTTTATGAGCAGAATCTCTTCCAGTATAAAGATATCCGCTTATAAAGATTGAATCTCCAGCCTGGAGCTTTCCAATAACCTCGTCTGTAACCGGAGTTGTTATATGATGTTCTGCCATTTTTTTATAGATCTAGAATGTCAATAACACTTCTGACAGCAGCTTCTGATTTTTTAATGGCTTCTTTCTCAGCGTCGTTTAGATCGATCTCGATGATCTCTTCCAATCCATTAGCGCCTAGTTTTACAGGAGATCCAAAGTATATGCCATTTATTCCATATTCACCTTCGAGATAGGCTGCGCAGGGAAGGATCTTTTTCTTATCTTTGACAATTGATTCGACCATTTCAGTAACAGCCATTGCAGGTGCATAATAAGCGCTTCCGGTTTTCAAGTATTTTACGATCTCACCGCCGCCTTTAGCAGTTCTTTGTATGATGGCATCGAGTTTATCTTCTGGAATAAAGTGGGAAACAGGGATTCCGGAAACAGTCGTATAACGAACAATAGGAACCATAGTATCTCCGTGGCCGCCTAAAACAAGTGCCTGGATGTTTTCTACAGAAACTCCGATTTCCATTGCGATGAATGCTCTAAAGCGGGTTGTATCCAGGATGCCAGCCATTCCAAAAACACGGTGTTTGGGAAAACCGCTGACTTTATAGGCTGTATAAGCCATAGCGTCAAGCGGATTAGAGACTATGATAAGAATTGCATTTGGCGAGTGTTTTACAACGTTTTCAGTGACAGGTTTGACTATGTTGAAATTAGCATCGACAAGTTCATCCCGGCTCATGCCTGGTTTTCTGGGTTTTCCGGCAGTGATGACTACGATATCTGAATTTGCAGTATCTTCATAAGAGTTTGTGCCATAGATCTTGGAATCAAATTTTCCAACCGGACCTGCTTCACGCATATCCAAACCCTTACCGATAGGCATGTCTTCAATCACATCCAAAAGCACAACTTCATTGGCCAGTTCTTTTTCGGCGATTTTAAAAGCTGTTGTTTCACCGACATGTCCGGCTCCAATTACTGAAATCTTACTCATTTTAGTTCCTCCAAAAAAGTATTTTAATTATTAATATTACCCAGAACAAAGGGTATTCCCTTTATTCTGCAAGCATTATTATCAAGTTTATGCAGTAAAATTTTTCCAGCGTTCCTCCAGTTTGGGATCCAGGATAGTTTCCATGAGATATTCTGCATATTCTGCTCCTGTGCAACCCGTGTCTCGTCCTGTTATGACCAATTTTTTCTCGTAGTTTCCACAGATATCCATTGCCATTTCAAGTTTTTCTGCTCTTTCCGGGTAACCGATATGATCTATAAGTAGGGATGCGCCTTTTATCATGCTGCAGGGGTCAGCAAATTTTGCGCGGCCTTCTTTTACCATACGGGGTGCTGAGCCATGAATAGCTTCAAACATGGCATAGCGCTTGCCGATATTGGCACTGCCTGCAGTCCCGACTCCGCCTTGAAATTCGGCAGCTTCGTCAGTAAGGATATCTCCATATAGATTGGGAAGGACCATTACTTTAAACTGGGTTCTGCGCTTTGGATCTATAAGTTTCGCAGTCATAATGTCTATATACCAGTCATCACATTCGATTTCCGGGTATTCCTTGGCGATCCGGTATCCAGTATCCAGAAATAAACCATCCGAAGTCTTTACAACATTTGCTTTAGTAACAATTGTGACTTTATTGATGTTGTTCTTTTTTGCATATTCAAAGGCAAGGCGGACGATCCTCTCAGCTCCTTGCTTTGTGATAACCTTAAAATCAATAGCAAGGTCATCGGTTACATTGATCCCCTTGCTTCCCATAATGTCAGCACCTTCGGTGTTTTCCCGAAAGAACATCCAGTCGATGCCTTGTTTAGGTACACGGACAGGTCTGACATTGGCAAAAAGATCCAGATAACGCCGCATTGAAACATTACAGCTTTCAATATTTGGCCAGGGGTCGCCTTTTCTGGGAGTAGTAGTCGGGCCTTTAAGAGTTACGTGGCACTGCTTGATTTCTTCCAGAACATCATCCGGGATAGATTTCATTTGTTCTGAACGGTTTTCAATTGTCAATCCTTGGATATCTTTGATTTCGATCTTGCCGCTTTCTATTTCTTCCTTCAGGAGAAAGACTAAGATCTTTTTTGCTTCTTCAGCAATAAAGGGGCCGATTCCATCCCCACCGAGAACTCCGATTTTAATAGGTTCAACTTTAGTGTAGTC
>JAUWTR010000247.1 GCA_030614645.1 Candidatus Aminicenantota bacterium | reverse complement strand
TGCCTCAGCATACAATCTTGACCCTGAATTCTACCAGTTCATGAAGACACTCGAGACTTACAAGACCATCTTGGATGAAAAAACCTGGCTGCTGCTATCAACTGATGCTGAATTTCTCAAATATCTAAAGAGTACCCGGAAATAGGATAAAACCTAAGGGGACAGTCCCTTTTAAGAAGAGGGACGGTCCCCTCTACCCCGCCTTTCTCACCAGATATCGTAGCGAAACGGCGAAGTCGCTGAAAATGCAAGGCTTGCGAGTGAAGTTCCCACAGGCATACTTTCAGTATGTTGAGGAAACTTCGGGAGCATAACGCCGCAGTTTCAGATGAATTTGCCGTTGTAGTAGATTTCTTGCGAGAAAGTCGGGCTAAGTTAGGAATTTGCTGATTAAGTGTTTGTTGGGAAAAAGAGCGGGAGTCCCGCCGGTGTGAATGAACACGACCTTATCATCTGAGTTAAAATGTCCTTTTTTAATCAGGTCAACAAGCGCTACCATAGCTTTCCCTGTATAGACTGGATCGAGAAAGATGCCCTCCGTATGCGCCATCAGACGTACAGCTTCTGACACTTCTTTATTAACCACCCCGTAGCCATCCTGGATATAATCATCAAAAACCATTACATCATCTTCATCTATTTCAAGCTTAAGCTCAAGAGCCCCAACAGTATCCCGGCAAATAGTCAAAACATCCTTTGAAAAAACATCTTTCTTTTCCGATACACTGACTCCTAATACTTTGGTATTCTCCGTTACAGCCTTGGCTCCCACTACCATGCCTGCCTGTGTTCCCCCGGAGCCAGTAGCATGGATTATATAATCCATATCTTCTTCAATATCCTTGAATTGTTGTTTAAGCTCTACCACGGCATCTACATACCCTACTGCACCCAGGGGCAACTCCATGTCAGCTCCTACCATAGAACCACCTATAGGTGCGATATAAGGCCTATGTCCTTCTTTCCTGATCTCTTCAGATATCTCCTTAAGCACTTCCTTTGCCTGGTCCACCTGGACGACCCTCCCAGCCTCCCCTTCTCTGAACCTTATGTCTGCATCAAGAATAAAATCGAGGAGGAGATTGCCGTCAAATTCTTCCGGAATATCATATGTTTTAAACAGAATAAGAACAGGTTTGATCCCATATTTATTAGCAACAGCTGCTGTCTGAAGGCACCAGTTTGACTGGACACTTGCCCAGGTGATAATAGTATCCGCTTTTTTCTTTAATACATCAGCAATAATAAATTCCAGCTTGCGGGATTTATTACCCCCGAAAGCAAGCCCGGTCATATCATCGCGCTTTATGAAAATATCAGGGCCTCCCAGTTCCTGAGTTAAGCTTTCCAGTTTCCTTAAGGGTGTAGGGCTATGGATCAGCCTTTCCCGGGGGAATTTATTAATGCAGTTTTTTAGTTCCTCAATTGTGTATCGCGCCATTTTAATAATTTCTCCTAATACGTTTTAGCTCTTTAATTTTTCCGGCTGCCCAGATTCGGATATTATCTCCGTAATAGTAAAAAATCGGGATTACTATCATGATGAAAATGGTTGAGCTTATTAATCCGCCCACAGCTGAAAGTGCTAAAGAGGCCCATATCTGCCGCTTTCCTTCTTCCAGCTGGATCAAAACAAGTGGTAGCATTCCTAAAACAGTTGTTCCCGTAGTCAGAAAAATCGGCCGTATCCTCTCCCTGGCGCCCTGTATTACTGCTTCCAGGAGAACTATTCCCTGCCTGCGTTTTGAATTTATGTGATCGACTAAAAGAATAGAGTTATTGACTACAATCCCCCCAAGTAATATCACTCCAATGTAAGCAGACGAATCAAAGGAAAAATCCGCCACTACAAAAGCCACAAATACCCCGATCAATGCCAGGGGCACAGCCAGCAGGATAAAGAAAGGCTGGATAATAGATTCGTATAGAGATGCAAGGATCATGAAGATAATAATCAGGGAAAATATTATGGCAAATTTGATCTGACCTTTCTCCTCTTCTGTCATAAAGCGTTCATCTTCCATAGTTGCTGAAAATCCCGGGGGAAGATCTAATTTCGCAAAAATACCTTCCCGGTATTTTTCCCCGGCTTTGTAGGGCCCGCGAAATTCCCACATTATAGTCTGCTGGAACTGCTGGTCCTCCCGGTCGATGGAACCTGCAATAGGCTTTTCATCCAGAGTAGAAATTTCTCCCAATCTTATAAACTCCCCTCTTCGGGTTTGGATCAATACATCCTGCAGATTTTTCAAATCCATCTCCTCTGCTTGAGGAAATTTTATGGAGAAATCCATTTCCCTGCCTGATATCTTGGCTTTCAGAGGAATTGAAACCTTCCCCTGGATGAATGTCTGGATTTGGTAATAAATATACTGAGGGTCGATGTCATACTTTCTTAAAGTTTCTTTATCTATCTTTAAAACATATTCAAATGAATCCAAGCGCCACCATCCATACTTGCTGGATGTTATCTTCACTTCTTTGATACGCGGATTTCGTTTAAGGGTTTGTTCTAGATTTGAGGTTATCTCTTTTATTTTTTTCAGATTGTATCCAAAAAACTTTATGCGCGAATCATAAAAAGTCCCACTTCCGAACCCGGAATGATAGCCCTGAGGATCAAAACCGTAAATACCGACATTAATACCAGCAAAATTGGTAGCCAGTTGGATCAACTGTTCCTTCATAAGATAAGGCCGGTAAGACATCTCTATCTCAGGTGGAAATGAAATCGTTATGGTTCCCCGTTCCGAGGAAACAAATGTGTTAGCTTCTTTTTCATAGGGAGCATTAATTATTTTTTCTTCAAACTGTTTTACTACTTCATCAGTCCGCTCGATCTCAGTTCCAGCCGGCATGCCCAGCGATACATACAGCCTCTCTTTGGAATACCAGCTAAAAAATTCTCCCAAAGTAACTTCGGCCCTGAACCATTTGTATGTTCCGAAAAATATGGCTGCAATTATTAAAATAACTTCGACCGGATGTCTAAGGAAAAAACGCAGTATTTTTTCGTATTGTTTTCTATATCTTTCCGTACGTTTCATTTTTGGGCTTTTCAGTAATTTCGGGGATAAAGCCGGGATAACAGAAAAAGATACTAAAAGGGACGCGGCCAGGGCAGAACTTATCACAATTGCCATAGGGAGATAATACAGACTTAACCGCCCCTGAAAATAAGCAATCGAAAAAAATACACTCATCGTAGTCAAGGTCGAGGCGAAAACAGGAAGGAACACTTCCTTTGAACCCTCTATAGCCGCCTTTACAGCAGAAACACCTTTTTCTCTAATCCGCAGGATATTTTCAAATACGACTATTGAATTATCTACAAAAAGCCCAAATCCCAGGGCCAATCCCCCAAGTGTAAACATATTCAGCGAGGTCTTGGTAAAATAGACCAGATTGAAGGTTAAAAGCACGGAAAAGGCAATGGAAGAAACCACCAGCAGAGACGGTTTAATACTCCGGAGAAACATAAATATGAGGATAAAGATCACGGCAATAATAATGCCTACAAGGAGGTATAATTCCTTAAGATTCTTCTCTATCTCCTCGCTTTCATCATCCACTTCGCGGAAGATCAGATTGTCAGGCAGCTCTTGTTTTACTTCCTCCAAGCGCTTTTTCACCTCCCGGCCTATTTTAAGTGTACTCAATCCCTTCTCTTTCCTGACTGTAAGCCTTATGGTCGGTTTTCCATTTATGCGGTTTATATAGTAGATCTCACCATATGCCGGTGTCAGCCTTGAAATCTCCTTAAGCTTGACAGCATTACCACCTGTATGCGCGATCACTGTATCGCCTAATTCCCTGATGCTATCAATAGGATTAGTGACCTTAAAAAGTAGTTCCCGGGTTCCTTTTTTTACCTTCCCAGCCGGGTAAATGCGCGCCCTTTCCTGTATCATTGTAAAAACAAGAAACGGCTGGATACCC
>JAUWTR010000273.1 GCA_030614645.1 Candidatus Aminicenantota bacterium | reverse complement strand
AGTCAAACATCAGGTCATTTGAATGGTTGTCTATATAGGAATAAGATAAAAACAGGGAAAATTTAGGGAAATTCTTTTGCAGATATATTATAACTCAACTTGGCCTGAATATTCCAGGGCATTAATACTGTTAATTGGCTGCCTACTTGATATCCTTCCCAGGAAAATCTATCATAAGTGGGATTTTCAACCATATAGAATTCTCCGATATAAGTAAAGGGGTTCTCTCCGGAAAGGGACCATTGTTTCAGGGCGGAAACCTTAAGGCCGACTTTGTCTCCGATTCCTTGGGCAATTAATCCGCTGACCGAGATATTCTGCATCCCCTGTCCGACTCCTTGAGAGACGGGCACAAACAGAGCCGGCTGATAGCCTGAATAATTTCCTTTGCCATATCCTTTCCCATAGCCAGAATAGAGATAATTTCCCTCCTGATAGCAATCTTCTTCAGGGGCGATGCTTGCTTCCGTAAGATAGGGGTGTAAAAAGTATTTATAACCCCAGTTCAATTCAGTTTTCAGGGTGGTTTTTGTTTGAAAATACTTGTCCAGGGAAACATTTATAGAATGGCTGATAAAATCAAAGAGAGAGTACCTGTAATTTTTATATTCCATTGAATAGGATGACTTCAGAATGGAAGTCTGACTTAGATAACTCTTGAATGAGGTTAGCGCATTTAAAGCAGTATAATTAAAATCACTGTAATCTGATTGGTAAAAAGCACCTCTCCCGGTAAGGGAAAAATAAAAGGCGGATTTCGTATTTACAGGGAGAACATAATCTAATCCTAAGTCCTGAACATAATAGGCAAGGTTAGGATTCTCATAAAGATATGAATAATTCCCCTGAGTAAATATTGATAATGCGGAAAAATTCTTATCTGCGGCAAACCTCAGGCTGGAAACATAATCTGTTTCTGGATAGCTGTTCTGGAAAAGATTATCAGTCGAACCTTGGAAAAAAGACAGGATCAAAGAATCTGCCGAAAGGTTTATGCTTAGAACCAGTATTAAAAGGATATAAACGAAATATTTTTTCATTTTCTTCTCCTGGTAAAGGAGCGCGGCCAGGCGAAGCAAAAAGCAAGACCTGACCCCGATTGTGTTTACCGCTTAATGCTTGCCACCCCGGTAACCATTGCCTTTTGGGCCGGTCCCGTCGCAGACACCGCTGCCTAACATGCTCTGATGGTTGCGGAAAGACTGGTTGCTAAAACCGCATCTTCCCTGGGAACCGTTTCTGAAACCAAACTGATTGCTGCCATTTTTGTTGCCAAGCCGATTTTGATAACCGGTTCCATCCTCTGGTCTTTCCCAATCAGGATCCTGACAGTTTGGCATACCGTCGTTGTCATGGTCAAGATTAAAGTCACAGATGCCGTCGCCGTTTTCATCTACAAATAGTGTTCCTAGCTGAGAACGAGCTGCCATCTTGTTCTGATTTTGGGCTCCGGCAAAAGCAAAGCCTAAACCCAGGATCAAAAGCGATGCTACTAAAGCAAATGTTTTTTTGAAACTCATTTTAACCTCCAAAATTAAATTCAGCCATATCTAAAGCAATTATTGTGCCATTTTGTTATCTTTAATATTATGAACAACATACATATTTAGCTGCATAAAATTCCCTACAAAATTGTAGAATTCCCTACAAAATTGTAGGTTTGCGATAAAAAAAAATATTTAGGGAAGAAAAGCACCGCCTAAGTAGTCTAATTATAATAACTTTAATTAACCTGGATTATTCACGAGTCGAGGTTGCCGTAGATGCGAGGCGCAGGGGATGAAGCTGTGGTCCTTCACCGCGAATCCGCTGCAACAAAGCAGATGCGGTAAGATCGTCTCGCCCGGAGGGTAAAAAGTGCCGATGATAAAATTAGATGTTATTTTTTTGAATATGACATCGGCAATTTTTATGAATGGTTCAGGATGATTAAGAAAGCTGTTAGCAAGGATGAGCGGGCATGGTTCTTCTCCTTTAAGGAGAAGAGAGCGAAGACTGTATCCGAGCGGATTTTCCACGCTGGGGAAAATTCGCGTGTTTTCGGATCAACTGACCTGATTCTTGCTTATGGCTCAGTAGCTTAGAAAAAATGGGGGAACTCCTGACTCCCGTATTTTTTAAAAAGAATAAGAGGCTTTGAAGATAAAGCCTCTGCCGGGGGCATCGACTCCTTGTTCATCGGCGGAGGCTCGATAGGTGGTGTTTAACATATTACTTACAGCTGCTATCAGTTGGATGTTTTTATTTACTTTGTAACCCAGAACTGTGTCTACCAAAGTATATCCGTCAATTTCTATCTCTAAAGGTCCTGGATTTTTTTTGGCAGCGGAAAAAACTATTTTGGGTTCGAACCAAAAATTATTCCGGTCATATTTAGCTCCGAGAGTTAAGCGGGTTTGGGGTATATAATTGAGGAATGCTCTGTCTGCGGTATTTTTGCCGAGCAAGTGGTGGAAGCTTAGCTGTATGTCAAGTTCTTTAAACACCCAGAAATAAAATTCTCCTTCAAAACCGTAAATTCGTCCATGGATAAGGTTCTTATAAAAATAAGCATCTGTTTCAGGAGTTTTGTACTTCTGGATAATGTCACTTATTGTATTGTTGAAAGCATAAATGGAGGCATAAAGCCTGTCATGAAGATAGCGTATGCCAAAATCCAGGTTAACACTTCTTTCCGGAGAAAGGTCGGTATTTGCGGATATGGTTCCTCTTCCAGTCAAGCCGGAATAAAACAATTCGCTTATCGTAGGAAAACGGAAAGAACTGCCAATATTTGCTAGAAAGGAAAAATGAGGGGTCAATTGAAATACAGAGCCTATATAACCTGAGATAGACATATCGTCTCTTGACACCCGTTTTCCTTCAACTGTCTGATTACTTGTATTGACATAATCTCCTCTGATTCCGAAATTGAGGGTAGAATGTGAGCTTATATGAAATTTATCGTCTATGTAGATCCCGATATTATTTCTCCGGGAATTGAGGAGTGATGTTTCTTCTGTTGTTCCTGTAATATTGCCGGCTTCATCAAACTGCCATTCTGTATTTTGGTCATTTATTCCGGCACGGCCGAAAAAATCTATCCCGAAATTAAGGGTATGCAATTCTCCCAGAGATTTTCCCCCGCGGAGCTTAAATCCAAAATTTGAAGCTTCGATCTTGGCCAGGTTGCGTATTTCTACAGAGTAAGTTTCCCGCAGGTTTTCCTTTTTAGTCTCCAGTAGCGAGGGAAAAAAATAGAAGCCGGCATTGAAGTTATCCAGAAAGAGCACATTTTTTATCTGGCAGCCCAGGGTGAGGAGGGTGTTTTTTTCTCTGGGATACCAGCGTGGTTTGAATTCTGATGTGGGGCTGGGTTTGCCGATATCAATCCCCTGATAAGTAAAAAAATTAAAATAAAACCGGGAATTTTTCTCCTCCCGGTTGATCTTAAACATGATGTCATAATCGGAATAGCGGGACTGTTTGATGGTTGCTGAGGGGGAGGAATAATCGGGGGCTTTTTTCCCATTAGCTGAGAGCATAAAACCGAATTTTCCTTTTGACCCACTTAAATTCACTGAAGCTGCTTTTTCATCTCTT
>JAUWTR010000237.1 GCA_030614645.1 Candidatus Aminicenantota bacterium | reverse complement strand
CAAGATTTCCCAGGAGGCGTCCACATGCTTCATCCCTATCAGTCATTGTTAATCCTCCATCTTGTAGTTAAAATCCTCTGGCAAACATACCCCAAAATTTATCGCCAAGTTCCCAGTATTTATGCATTGCCGCACGGGCAAAATCATTTGTATATTTGGTCAGATATTTTTTTACTTTGTTAACACTTTCTTCGGATTTTCCGTTTTTGTAAAGCTCTAGTATTTTTTCCTCTATCACAGGAAGCTCGGTAAAAGCTTTATCTTCAAATCCTTTTACAGCCCCTTCCACATATTCCTTAGTGTCTCCCCAACGAACCGTTGCTAGTCTATTGGCTCTCCTGAACCACCAACAGGCAGAATCCGTACGGAACCTATGCTGGCCGCAAATCTCAAAACTTGCCGGAAGTTTACTGACACCTGCAAAGATCGGTATGCGGGGACTCTGAGCAGGATTGTCAAAGGAGAACCAGGCAATACCGCCGATCTCATCAGGCAGCCAATCCCGGCATTGGAGAACTTCGGAATATGAGCAGGCAGAAATAGCGATAGTACGCTGACGCTCAACTGCTCCGGGCTTTAAGGTGTTAAGCAGATTTCTTAAATAATAGGACATCCAGGGATTAGCAACCGGACTTTTTATCATTTCATCACTTCTCTGCTTTTTTACCATGAGATTCTTTGTCATATCTAATTCAGTTCCGGCATATGTCTGCCTGTAAAAAGCCATAACATCCCGCACAGAAAGCTTTTTCTCAGGTTTTACAGAGAAAGGAAGCTCATCTGCATTTCTGTCCAGATTAAGAGAAGGCGCAACAGAGCTTAAAACAAAATATTCCCGGGTAGAAAATGCTTTTCTCCCGCTGTAAGCCTTCCAGAATTTAAATTCCTCACCGCTGTCAGGGTCCCACCACCCCATCTCTTCTGCTACAGAAAAAACATTTTCTGAGGCCATATAATTATCAGGGTCACCCAGGTCAAGTTCAGCAATTCTGGGAATATTGGCAGAAACACCTACATGATCATCGGGTATGCGCACTGCAGCCCAGACTCCGCCGATAACAAGCGGTCCGGCCCCAAAAACCTCAAAATGCCAGACTTCCTTAGGGTCAGCAAAAGTAAGACATTCGCCGAAATCACAATACCCGTATTTTTTTATCAGCTCTCCGGCAAGCTTGATCGCTTCCCGGGCGGTCGTGCATCTTTCCAGGGTAATGCGCTGGATCTCTTCAATATAAAACATTCCTTCTGTATTTCTCAACTCCCTGCGTCCGCCGATTGTGGTCTCCCCGATAGCAAGCTGCTTTTCATTCATACAGGGATAGGCGGTATTTAAAAAAGCATAGGTCTTTTCAACTTGAGGAATTTCCCCCTTTTCCCTTACTCTTCTCATGTCCCAGGAGGTTTCATTATGAAGTAATCCAGTATAAATTTTAGCCTTAGCTCCCTTGGGATACTCTTGGGGAGGATTTATCCTCACCCAGGTCCGGTAATTTCCATCACAGCTATGAGCTGTTATGACCGAACCATCCGTAGTCGCCAGGCGGCCTACCATAATACTGGTACAAGCATCCGGCCATATTGTCTCCTCTTCAGGGACATCTGCAAAAATAATAAATGAAATAAAAATAAAAGACAGAAACAACAACATAAATCGCTTAGACCAAAAATAGGGGCTGTTTTTATTCATTAAATCCTCCTCTAAAGTTTACATGTTAACTTCTTAGCCTGAACTATCCATAAAAAAATGGCAATGTTTTTTTACATATTAACTTCTTAGTTTTATTTATTATCAATAATATTTTCCCATGTCAAACTATTTTCTATTTTCCGCTTTTCCCCCATTTTTTCTAAGTTCCTTAGCCTTAAGTAAGAATCAGGTCAATTGATACGAAAACACACGTATTTTCCCCAGCGAGGAAAATCCGCTCGGATAAAGTCTTCGCTCCCCTCTCCACCCTGGAGAGGAACCGTGCCCGCTCATCCTTCCTCACGGTTTTCTTAATCAATTGACCTGATTCTTTTTACCGCTTTTCCTTGAAAAAATGGCTTTCACTTAATTTAACTTACTGAAAAACTTATGTTTACATGAAAAGTGAATATATTATTGAGGGATGTCCTGATTTTCTACTTTCTGCCTTTTTAATATTTGAGTATTTGAAAGAGAATAAATGATAAGTGCAACCCAAATAAAAGAAAAGCTTATCAGGTGGGTTGATGTAAAAAGCTCCTTATATACAACTACTCCAAAAAATAACTGAAGGCTGGGGGCTATATACTGGAGGAATCCGGCTGTAGAAAGAGGTATTTTTCTGACTCCATAAGTAAACCATAACAAAGGAGCAGCAGTAACAATTCCCGCTCCAAAAAGCAGCAGATGGATAGATAGCGGCGCATGCCCTGTAACTCCAGTACCTTTTATTTCTTCCATTACCAGGAAGGTAAAAACTATGGGGGAAAGTAAAACCATCTCAGCAGAAAGGCCTGCTAAAGATTTAATCTGAGCTTTTTTCCGTAAAAGGCCATACACGCCAAAAGTAAATGCCAGGGTGAGTGCTACTAAGGGAACTTTTCCATATTGCAGCGTTTTATACATTACTCCAATAAATGCCAGGATCAAAGCAGCTTTCTGCCAAAAATTGAGGCGCTCCTTTAGAAATATAACACCCAGGAGAACACTTAAGAGAGGGTTTATAAAATATCCCAGACTGGCATCGAGGAGACGTTCTGCATTTACAGCCCAGATATAAGTAAACCAATTAACTCCGATAATCAAGGCGGTCAAAATACAAAGGCGCCTGTTTTTTCCAACTGAAAAAGTTTTTTTAAACTCAGGCCAGCGATTTTGCCGCCAGAGTAGCAAAATCACAAAAACAAAAGACCAGAAGATCCTGTGAGCAAGGATCTGAGCAGCAGGTACTTGATTAAGCATCTTCCAGTAAATCGGGAGTAATCCCCAGGAAACATAAGCTGCAACAACATACAAGGTCCCAACTGTTTTTATTTTCATAGGCTCATATTAAAATCTATTCAAAAAAAATGTCGATATGTATGATAGTAAGAAAATGGAAAATAGTAAATGGTAAATAGAGGCTTGACAACGCAGGCACTTTGACCTATATTAACCATACGGTTAAACTAACTGGTTGGTTAATCTCGTGAAAAAACAGCAAAACTCTAAACAAAAAATCCTCAACTTTGCTTCAAAAGAATTCGCTGCTTATGGCTTTGGAGGAGCCCGGGTAGAGAGGATCGCCAGACAAGCTGGCGTCAATAAAGCCATGATCTTCTACTATTATTCCTCCAAACAAAACCTGTACCGGATCATTGTAAAAAAATCCCTGCTTGAACTTATCCCCAAGATCCAAGAGGCTATAGCAGTTTCAAAAAGCCCGGAACAGTTCTTTGAAAACCTGCCAAAGGTCTATATCCGCTATTTTTCCCAAAAACAGGAAGTGATCAAAATGATCGGATTCGAGCTGATCCAGGACCCCGATAATATAACTTCTGTTATAAGAGATATATTCTCCAATATACCTGAATCTCCACCTGAGCTTTTAAAAAACAAAATTTCTCTCTGGTACCAAAAAGGGCTTATCTCAGAACCTGATCCATTTCATCTAATCTTAAACATACTCCCGCTCTGTATCTTTTCTATTTTGGGGACGCCTCTAGTAGAAGCAATATTAGATATTAAAATAAAAAACAGCTTAGACTTTATTAATAAGCGAATTATTAGCATATCAAATCTCTTAAAAAAGGGGATGTTAAAATGAAAAAATCCTGTACTATTTTTCTCATGCTCCTCTCTTCTTTATCTTATTTCCATGCATCTGATAAAATTCCTCTTGAAAAAGCCATCACAGACGGGATCAGAATAAGCCATGAATTTAAAAACAATTTATTGAATGAACAAACAGCAGAGCTGCAAAGACAGAGATCGGAAAAACAAAAGCTTTTTCACCTTGATTTTAATGCAAATTATCTTTTTAGATCAGAAACTATGGTCATAGATACCCCCTCTTTATATAT
>JAUWTR010000025.1 GCA_030614645.1 Candidatus Aminicenantota bacterium | reverse complement strand
GAGATAAGCAAGATTATTCAACACCAGATAGAAGGGTACCAGACTGATATTGATATTAAAGAGGTAGGGACTGTGATCTCTGTGGGAGACGGGATTGCTCGCGTCTACGGCCTTGACCGAGTAATGGCTAATGAACTTGTGGAACTTCCCAATAATGTATTTGGTCTGGCGTTTAATCTGGAAGATGACAGTGTAGGCGTGGTTCTTTTAGGAGAGAGCCATCTGATTAAAGAAGGTGACATTGTAAAAAGGACCCATAAGATCATGCAGGTTCCTTCCGGGGAAGCAATGGTCGGCCGAGTTGTCAATCCCATTGGGGAGCCTTTGGATGATAAAGGCTCTATTAATTCTGACAGTTTTATGGTTGTTGAGCGCTTAGCTCCCGGAGTTGTAGACCGGATGCCTGTGAAAGAGCCGCTCCAGACCGGTTTGAAGGCTATCGACTCTATGATCCCAATCGGACGCGGCCAGCGGGAATTGATAATAGGTGACCGCCAGACCGGAAAAACAGCTATTGCCATTGATACAATAATCAACCAGAAAGGAAAGGATGTGATCTGTATTTATGTTGCTATCGGCCAGAAAAACTCCACTGTAGCTTATATTGTAAAAATGCTGGAAGATTACGGCGCCATGGATTATTCGATAGTGGTTTCTGCCTCAGCCAGCGAGCCGTCTTCGTTGCAGTATTTAGCTCCATACAGCGGCTGTGCTATTGGTGAATATTTTATGGATAAAGGGAAACATGTTTTACTGATCTATGACGATTTGTCTAAACATGCTGCCGCTTATCGTGAGATATCCCTCCTATTACGCCGTCCTCCCGGGCGGGAAGCATACCCGGGGGATGTATTTTATCTTCATTCCCGCTTACTGGAGCGGGCGGCTAAATACTCTGATGAAAAAGGGGGGGGGTCATTAACAGCTCTTCCCATAATTGAAACTCAAGCTGGAGATGTTTCTGGCTATATTCCTACCAATGTGATCTCGATTACGGATGGACAGATATACTTGGAACCGGAGCTTTTTAATGCTGGTGTACGACCGGCTATTAATGTGGGAATATCAGTCTCGAGGGTTGGTGGTAATGCCCAGATAAAAGCCATGAAGCAGGTAGCTGGTAAAATGCGCTTGGATCTAGCTCAATACAGGGAGCTGGTCACTTTTGCCCAGTTTGGAACTGAACTGGACAAGACCAGCCAGGCTCAACTTGAGCGGGGAGAAAGGCTGACTGAGTTACTTAAACAAGGTCAATATAAGCCATTATCTGTTGAAGAGCAGATCCTGATTATCTATGCCGGTAATCGTGGTTTTCTGGATGAATTCGAAGTTTCGCGAGTACAGGAATATGAGGTAAAGTTGTTTGAATATTTCAACAAGGAACATCCGGAGCTCATAAAAAAGCTAAGAAAAGAAATGGAGATCAATACAGAACTGGATAAAGAAATAGATTTGGTTTTGAAGTCTTTTAACAAGCAATTTGGAGAAGAGAAGGAATAAAATGCCGGCTTTAATCGACCTGCGGCGCAGGATAAAAAGTGTCCGGAATACCCAGCAGATCACTCGAGCTATGAAATCTGTGGCTACAGCCAAGTTTAAACAAGCTCAGCGAAGGGTTCTGGAAAGCCGGCCAAACTGGCATAATTATCCAGAGTTGGCCGCAAAAATTTCTGCATATGTTTCTAAGTCTAGTCACCCCCTGCTTGAAAGGCGCAAAGAAAAAAAAATAAAAGTACTGGTTCTTTCTTCAGACAAAGGTTTAGCCGGAGCTTTTAATTCAAATCTATTGGAAGAAACCCAGAGTTTTTTAGAAGAGAGATCTTCACGCTGTGACATCCGCTTGATTTTGTTAGGGAGGAAAGCTGATCTTTTTTTTAAAAAAACGTCCTTTCCGATTGAGCGTACTTATGTGGACAGGGTCCAAAAATTAAGCGAAGAAGAATTAAAAGACTTAGCTGGTTCTTTGATGCAGGAATATATTATAAATAAATCAGATGCAGTATATGTTGCCTATAATGAATTTAAATCTATCTTGTCACCCCAGGTAACCATAACCAGATTATTGCCTTTGGAATTTCAGGAAACTGAGGAAGGAGAGGTTCAACTTATCCCGGATTGGGAGCCTGGAATGATTTCTTTTCTCAATACCGTACTCCCGTTGTATATAGAAGGCCAGGTCTGGCATTTTTATTGTGAATCAATCGCTGCGGAACATGCTGCCCGGATGATGGCCATGGATAATGCCACAAATAATGCTGAAGATCTAATTGATGACCTTACTCTTAGCCTCAATAAGCTCAGGCAGGCATCCATTACAACCGAGCTGCTGGAAATTATTTCGGCTGTTGAGGCCCTGGCGCAAAACAGATAAATGGAGAGATAAATGGCAAAAGCCAAGAAAAAAGCGAATACTAAGGAAAAAACCGGTCGAGTAGTTCAGGTTATCGGCCCTGTTGTTGAGGTTGAGTTTAAAGATTCGGAATTGCCTGAAATTTATAATGCTATCCGTATTACAAGTAAAGGATTTGATACCCCTATTCCTATTGATATTATTGTTGAGGCAGAACAGCACCTGGGAGAGGACCGGGTGAGATGTATTTCAATGCATCCGACCGAAGGTCTGGCCCGGGGAATGAAAGCGGTTGACCTTGATGCTCCCATTCAGGTGCCGGTAGGTGAAGCTACTCTGGGAAGGGTAATGAATGTTATGGGGGAGCCTATCGATCACAAGGGAAAGATTAACTCTAAGGTAAAATATCCAATTCACCGCAAGCCCCCTTCGCTTGAGGCCCAGAGCACAAAGTTGGAGATGTTTGAGACCGGCATTAAAGTCATTGACCTGATGCAGCCATTTCTAAAAGGCGGAAAGATCGGCCTGTTCGGAGGAGCGGGGGTAGGGAAGACAGTTATCATCATGGAGCTGATCAATAATGTTGCCCAAAAACATGGAGGATATTCTGTTTTTGCCGGGATTGGAGAGAGGACCCGGGAAGGAAATGACCTCTGGCTGGAGATGAAGCAGTCAGGTGTTATTGATAAAACCGCGCTAATATTCGGCCAGATGACCGAACCTCCCGGAGCCAGGTTAAGGGTTGGCCTGACTGCTCTGTCTGTGGCTGAATATTTCCGGGATGAAATGAATCAGGATATTTTATTGTTTATTGATAATATTTTCCGTTTTGTCCAGGCCGGCTCTGAAGTCTCTGCCCTTTTAGGGAGGATGCCTTCCGCTGTGGGCTATCAGCCAAATTTGGCAACAGAGCTGGGAGAATTGGAAGAACGGATCACTTCTACCAAAAAAGGATCTATTACCTCAGTTCAGGCGATTTATGTTCCTGCTGATGATTTTACCGACCCGGCTCCTGCTACAACATTCGCTCACCTTGATGCCACTACTAATCTTTCACGCGCCCTGACGGAAAAAGGGATTTACCCAGCGGTTGATCCGTTGTCATCCTACTCGCGTATTCTGGATCCAAGAGTGATCGGGGAGGATCATTATCAGACAGCCAAAGATGTTAAAGAGATTCTACAGAAATATAAGGACCTCCAGGATATCATTGCGATTTTAGGGATGGAAGAGCTATCTGAGGAAGATAAAGTCACTGTTAAACGAGCCCGTAAGATCGAACGTTTTTTTGCTCAGCCCTTTAATGTCGCCTTTGAATTTACCGGAAGAGAGGGGAAGTATGTAACTATCAAGGAGACTATACAGGGTTTTAAAGAAATCATTGCGGGAAAACATGACGATAAACCTGAGCAGGCTTTTTATATGGTAGGCGGGATCGAAGATGTTATCCAGATGTCTAAGGAGTTGAAGTCGGAATGAATGAGAATATCCCTTTAGCCCTGAAACTCAAGGTCATAACTTCCCATAAAATCCTGGCGGATGAAGAAGTCCAGGAAGTCACACTTCCCGGTCTTAATGGTTATCTTGGAATATTACCCGGCCATCGCCCCTGTCTGGTTGAATTGGGTAAAGGGGATATTTCCTATAAGTTCTCCGGCAAGAAAATCAGCTTTCCTGTTGAGGGAGGGAATGCAGAAATTCTTCCTGATAGAGTTCTTGTTTTTACGGAAAAAAGCAAAGATAAACTTGTTAAAAAGCAAGATGAAAGGAAATAATGAAACACAGGATACATTTTATCACGGCCGGATAAGTATCCTGCAGAAAAAAAAAGGATTCAGGTTTTCTATAGACGCTCCTCTGCTGGCGGATTTTATCCGAACAAAACAGAGTGATGAACTGCTTGAACTGGGTGCTGGAAACGGTGTTATTTCCCTGCTTCTAAGTATTAAACCTTTTAAACACATTACTGCCCTGGAAATTCAGAAATCACTCTTTGACTTGGCAAAAAGGAGTATCCGCTTAAATCAGCTGGAGCATAAGATTACTATAAACCTAATGGATTTGCGGGAATATAAGGCTGATAAAAAGTTTGATGTGATTTTTTCTAACCCTCCTTACTATGAAATAATTGCAGGCCGAATGAGTAAATCCCGAGAAAAAGCTATTGCTAAGCATGAGATAAAATGCAGTATATTTGACATTATGCGTAAGACCTCAGACTTGTTGAAAAAAGATGGCAGAGCTTATTTTATTTACAAGGAGAAGAGAAGGAATGCCTTTATTAAGGCAGTTGCGGGGAGCGGGCTGAGGATTAAATTGGAACGTTATGTCCTCGCCCGACCTGAAGGAGAAACCATTTTTTTTCTGACAGAGTGTGTTTTTTCGCGGGAGAAAAAAGTTGTTTTGCAACCTCTTATCCTTTATGATGAGGAAGGAAATTATACTGTGGAAGCTCAGGAAATATTTAAAGGGAGAATCCATGCTTCAACTTATTAAAAAGTTAAAAAATCTATATAAGTACCGGGTTCTTATTCAGACACTGGTAAGCCGGGAACTAAAAGCTCGTTATCGAGGAACAGTGTTGGGATTTTTATGGTCATTCATGAACCCTATGTTACTGCTTATAATCTATACTCTGGTTTTTGGATTCATTATCCGGCCGAGGATAGAGGAGTTTGGTTCGTCTCCCTGGCTATATGCACTTTTTTTGTTTTGTGGAGTTCTTCCCTGGCAGGTCTGGTTTGTTGCCTCATCTTTGGAATCGGCAAATGTTTTGATGACCCAGGGAAACCTGATAAAAAAAATGCTGTTTCCAACAGAGATTTTGCCGATCGTTGTGGTAACCAGTAATTTTATCCATTTTTTATTGGGGCTTCCAATTCTTTTAATTTCAGTTCCCATATTGGGCAAGACTTACACTCCCTATCTTCTTTTTCTACCGCTTGTGATGCTTGTCCAGTATGTGTTTACCCTGGGATTTTGTTTTTTAATTTCAGCTTTAACTGTCCATTTCCGGGATATAAAAGATATTCTGGCTAATCTTCTAACCTTCTGGTTTTTTCTCTCTCCTATCATATACCCCGTGACTTTTGAAAACATTCAAAAACATGCGTTCCTTCGCCTGTTTATGGATTTGAATCCCATAACTCATATAATGTGGAACTATCAGAATTGTGTTTTTTACGGTGAAATGATCCGCTGGAAGAGGCTGGGTGTAACTTTTCTTGCTTCATTAGTACTGTTTTTTGTTGGATATTATATTTTTGATAAACTGCGGGACTCTTTTCCAGAGGAGGTTTAAGTGGCTGCTATTGAAATTGAAAACCTTACCAGAATGTATCAGAAATACTCAGCCCGGCACCGATTCAAAACCTTTAAGAGCGCTATGATCAAAGGAGATTTTTTTAAGTCTCTGAAACCGGATGAGAAGGTGACTGCTCTGGATAATGTCAGTTTTAAGGTGGAAAAAGGAACTACCTTCGGTGTTATCGGAGAGAACGGCTCCGGGAAAAGCACCCTCTTAAAAGTAGTCACAGGAATCGCCAAACCTACTTCAGGCCGGGTAGTTGTAAACGGAAAAGTCTCGGCCTTGATCGAACTCGGGGCTGGATTTCATCCCGAGATAACGGGCAGGGAAAACATATATATAAACGGAATAATGTTAGGTTTATCCAAAAAAGAAATTAATGATAAATATGAAGGAATAGTAAAATTTGCAGAACTGGAAAACTTTATCGATGCTCCGGTCAAAACTTACTCATCAGGCATGTATATGCGCCTGGGGTTTTCCATTGCCATAAATGTTAATCCCGACGTTTTACTGGTAGACGAGGTGCTGGCAGTGGGTGATGCTTCTTTTGTTCCCAAGTGCCTGGACCGGATCCAAGATTTCAGCCGTCGGAAAAAGACGATTCTTTTTGTAAGTCACGACTTGGGTACAGTAGAAAAGATCTGTGACCAGGTAGCCTGGCTGAAGAAGGGGCGTATCCAGACAATCGGTGAACCTAGGCGTGTAATTGACGCTTATCTTCAAGATGTTGCGGAAAAACAAGAGGAAGATTTCGAGATGGGCAAAGTGAAAGCCGGGAAAGAAAAAAAATGCGAAGAGGAGCGCCGGGAAAATAGGTGGGGAAAACGGGAAATTGAGATCAAGAAAGTCAAAATAATGGGGTTGGATGGCAATGAAAAACATGTTTTTTCACCTCAAGACGGAATAGTAATCGAGATGGATATCGAGGCTTCTGCATCTATAAAAGATTTTGTTTTTGGGATAGGGATATTTAATTCTCAGAGAGTATTTTGTTATGGCACAAACACTCTGTTGGAAGATTTTCAGCCAGTTTCCATTCAGGGGAAGGGTAAAGCGGTCTTTAGGATCGATTGTTTGAATTTTGTAAATGGCATTTATTACCTGGATGTCGCTGTCCATAAAAGAGACGGTTATCCATATGATTACCACCGCAATCTTTATTCATTTCTAATAACTTCCAAACATAAAGATGATGGTATCTACCGCCCTAAACATTCCTGGGAATTTTCCCCAGAAATAAAAATTAAATTTTCAAAAGGAGTTTGACATGTCAAGATCAAGTAGAAGTTCACTTGGCGAATCCCACTCCCGTACTGTGTTTAAAGCTATAAGCTGGCGCATTATTGCGACCATGACTACTATGATATTAGTTTATATCTTCACAAAAGAATTATTTGTCTCAATAGGTGTTGGAGTATTTGAGGTGATCGCCAAGATCACTTTTTATTATATACATGAAAGAATCTGGCATAAAGTAGACTGGGGAAAGAAAAAGCACCCCCTGGCTGATATTCCGGTTACAAGGGAATTAAATCCTGAGGACAGGGCCAAAATCGAGCAACAACTGCGGAACCTTGGGTATATGGATTAATATATTTGCACTAAGCAAACAAAAAATGGAAAATAGAAAAAAGGTAGTATGCCCATGTCAGCAAAAGTTAAAAATTTAGCTGACCTGATCAGAATAAGGGGAGAATTAAAAGCAAAAGGGAAAAAAGTAGTATTTACCAATGGATGTTTTGATCTCATTCACTCGGGCCATATCCATCTTTTTAAAGCAGCTAAGCAGGAAGGCGATGTTCTTATCGTAGCGGTCAATACTGACTCTTCCATCCGGAAGATAAAAGGATCTGAGAGGCCTGTATTTGTTTTGGCTGAAAGGCTTGAAGTCCTGGAGGCAGTGGAAGCAGTCGATTATTTGGTAACCTTCTCTGAGGAAACTCCGATAAAGCCTATTTCAGCTCTGCTTCCCGATGTGCTGGTCAAAGGTGGAGACTGGCAACCGGAAGAAGTAGTGGGAGGGATGGAGGTCAAGGCTGCGGGAGGAAAGATCGTTATTGTTCCTTATTTGCCCGGTTATTCTTCAACCGGGATAATTAAGAGAATCCTTAACACATAATGGATCCAGTAGCTGTTTTATTTAACCCCTCTTCAGGTAGGGGGAAATCAAAGAGAAAAAGAGGCCATATAGAAGCAAAATTTAAACAATATGCTATTCCCTATAAATGGTTCGATTCTTGTAATGAGGCTCACCTTAAAGAGTTAGCTCAAGCTGCAGCGCAGTCCTTCTCTGTAATAATTGCTGTGGGTGGGGACACTACTTTCCAGTTGATTGCTACTGAAGTGTTGTCAACCGACACAGACCCTGTCCTGACTATGGTTGCAACTGGGTCTGCAAATGATATTTCCAGCGTGCTTGGATGGTCAGAACTGGATTCTTTATGCGAAGCTATAAGAGCTGGACGGGATAGACGGATGGATGTTGGGCTGCTGGAGATCAAAGGAGGATCTGCTAAGGTTTATTTTATCGGAGCATTAAGCCTGGGGCTGGGAGTGGAAGTAAACCGTTTTGTTGCTGGATTCTGGCGCCGGTTTCCTCTGGCGGCTAAGGGAGGAGATTTTATGCAGACAGTGGCGGGGATCTTCGGAATAAAGGATTCTTTTAAATATAATAGAGTTCCTCTTAAAGCTAAATTAAAATGGGCAAGATTTGAAAGAGAAATGGATTTTTCCCTAATGGTATTTGCTAATATTCCTTCATATGCGGGGGGATTAGAACTTACTCCCGGGGTAACGGCCTTTGATGGTAAAATTGACTGCTGTGTGATAAGTTCTGACAATTTCTTAGAGACCCTATTGATTGGGCTTCGAGCTCGAAAAGGCAGACATATCAGCAGTGATAATGTCCAGATCATATCGGATAGCGCTTTTGAAGTTATTTTTCCTGATAATATCGATCTCCAGTATGATGGAGAGATAATCAATTCGGTTAAGGCATTTAAAGTTTCGATCCTTACGGCTGCCCTTAAGGTGCTGGTGTAATTATGAATAGTTCAGGTTAATAGCTTATGATAATTTTTTCGGATAGTATTGAGTACGCTGATATTTTATTTTCCAATCTTGGAGAATGGAATTCCGGCAAAGCTACCGGCTTAGATCCTGATAAAATTCCTGAACAACTGTTTAAGGGGCTCTATGGGGATAAAAAAGTTCTTAAAACATCTAAAGAAAGTAAAACATGCTGGCAGTATGCTTTTCTAGTCGAAAATGCGTCAGCATCTCATTATGACCTTCTCCTGGAATTAAGCCGGGAGGGGGCAGTTCTGCCGGATAGAACCCTTTGCCTGGCGGGTTCTGGGGATAAATTTCACGGCCAGAGAAATAGGTCCTGGGCTGCAGTTCCTGGTAATATCCATTTAACAGCTGTTTTTAAACCGGAAAGAAAGATCAATAATTTCCAAGCCTGTTTCCCTGCTCTGGCTGCAGTATCAGTTGTTGAAGCTATAGATGGAATAAAAGGTTTTTATGGCAGAGCCGGGATTAAATGGGTTAATGATGTAGTAATAGATGAGGCCAAAACAGCAGGATTTATTGCTCATTCCCAATGTTTGGAAGGATTAATCCAAACAGCTTTTCTGGGAATTGGTTTGAATGTTGAAACAACTCCTGAAGTGGAGTCAAGTCGTTTCGTCCCTGAGGTCGGGTCGCTTGGTGATTTTTGTGATAGTGGGGATACCTGTCGTCAAAGTGATGTTCTACATAGGCTGCTTAAAGCTCTTGACCGGAATTATGAAGCAATGCTGAGGGGAGAGTGGAAGGCTATTATTGAGGTATATAGGCAGCGCTCGCTTGTTTTAGGGCGTGAGGTTACAATATTTTCTGACCCTGTAAATAAAAAACAGAAGGAGATCTATGCTGGGAGAGTAATTGGTATTGGGAATAACCTTGAGCTTTATCTAGAGGGTCAGGAAAAGCCAGTTTATGCGGGCCGGCTGGTTTTTAAAAAAATGAAGCCTTCCTAATTTCTCAGTGTTTACTCAGCTTTTCAGAGAACCAGGACCATATCTTTTTGTGGAAAGCCAGGCTGGGGGGGTTGTTTTCTAAAATTGAAAGCGAACTTATTGCTTTTTGATCCTCAGGAGTAATTTTGTGTTTTTCGTCTTGATCATAGAGGGAAGGAAATTCCGGATGGAACTGGATGCCAAGTACATTCGGATATATTTTATGTTCGAGAGCTTCAATTACTTTCCCGTCGATAGAAGTAGCGATTACAGTCATTCCTTGTCCCAGCTTATCTACAGCCTGATGATGAGAGCTTAGAATTCTGGGTGTGTCT
>JAUWTR010000090.1 GCA_030614645.1 Candidatus Aminicenantota bacterium | reverse complement strand
TCCAAATTTTTGCGGGCTTGATTAGTAATATTACTGTAGCTTGCTATTTTGTCTTTCTTGGCTGCTACTAATAGAATATCGAGGTTCTTGTCTTGAGAATGGTCGGGGGGTTTTAGAATGGAGTAATCCACATTTGTTTCTTCGTAAGGGTAGGGGATATTATGTTTTGCTTCCCAGATTATGGATTCAGCAAGTTCTTCTGTTTCCATGGAAGGGAGGGATATTTTTTTAATAATTACAGAATTTCCGGATATAGAGATAGAAACGTTTTTGTTTGAAATTTTGTTTTCATCAAAAACCATTTTTATTGTTTCGATCACTGCGGCTGAATCTATAATTGTTCCTTCTACGATAGCATCATGGGGAAGCACTTCATAACCGATTTTTTTTACTTCATATAATTCTTTTTCGCCTTTTTTTTGGCTTTTTAGTTCGACTGCTTTAATGGAATATGATCCTATATCAAGCCCTACAACTTCTTTTTCTCGACTGAGTCCGAACATATTTTTATCCTTTTTTCATATTATAGATTTTTTTGTTTTTCTTGAATTTTTCCATAATATTTTTTTCTATTTGCGGAGCAATAAGTCCACTGAGACTACCGCCTAACATACCGACTTCTTTTACTAGTTTTGAACTGAGGAATGAATACTGCAAGCTTGGCACCATAAAAAAAGTTTCAATTTTAGAATCGAGTTTTTTATTCATCAGCGCCATCTGGAATTCATACTCAAAGTCTGAAATTGCCCTTAGTCCGCGCATAACGATTTTGGCTTTGTTTTTTTTTGCAAATTCCACCAGAAGCCCTTCAAATGCTTTGACTTCTACGTTTTTTTCGTTCTGATATATGCTGTTTATCATAGCCACCCGTTTTTTTGTAGAAAAAAGTGGTTTTTTTTTGGGGTTTTCAAGGACAGCAACGATTATTTTTTCAAAAATTCTTAATCCCCTGTTGATAATATCAACATGTCCGTTTGTAATAGGATCAAATGATCCAGGATATACAGCTACATTTTTCATGTTAATTTACTGTCCGCCTTTATCACCTTTACTTATGTAAATATCAAATATATTTCCTTTTGTCAAACAATAATATTTATATATATAGACGGATAAAATTGCTGATATTCTCAAAGGGTACTTTAAATAGGAATATTTTGTTTTATACATATCAACTGATTGTCGGAAATAATGACAGAATTGCTTTTTTAAGTCAATCACCCCCTGCGGGGAATAGAGAGGTGATATTTGATGAAGCCTTTCTCATCGCAAGGGGTTAGATGGTATTTTTCCCATTTTTTATTTATAATATATAAGGAATGGGGAGATGAAGTATTTAAAAAATTATAAATCGGCGATTATTCTTTTATTAATATTTAGCTATCTACCTGCATATAGCTTTGTTAGCCAGAAGAATGAGTATAAACGGCTTCGGGAAGAAATGGTGCAGAGGCAGTTAGTAAAGCGTGGCATAACCGATCCTACTGTGCTTGAGGCAATGCGGACAGTTCCGCGTCATCTTTTTGTATTGAAGGCCTATAGTCATCTGGCATATGCTGACCATCCTTTACCTATTGAAGCCCGGCAGACTATTTCCCAGCCATATATTGTTGCTAAAATGACGCAATCCATTGATATCAAGAAAGGCGAGAAAGTCCTGGAAATTGGGACCGGTTCTGGATATCAGGCAGCAGTGCTGGCCCATTTGACCAATAAAGTGTATACAATTGAAATTATTGAGAAGCTGGCCAAAAAGGCTCGCGAAACTTTGAAAAAACTGGGGTATAATCAAATACATGTTAAATGGGGGGACGGTCATGCAGGCTGGGAGGAAGAAGCTCCTTTTGATGCGATAATCATCACATGTGCATCCCCTCAAGTTCCTCCCAGGCTTTTTGAGCAACTGAGGGAAGGGGGCAGGATTATTCTTCCGCTCGGAAATCCCCTTACTTCCCAGATTTTAACGATTATTACTAAAGTCAATGGGAAGCCTGAAACTAAAAGAATTCTGGCAGTTCGATTTGTGCCGATGACCAAGAAATGACATCCTATAAAACATTGCTTTTCAGGGAGACTTGTGGTAGTTTTGAGGACATATTGACATGATAGAATTCGGCACATCAGGTTGGCGAGCCATAATGGGGGAAGAATTTACTTTCCAGAATGTTAGGATTGTTATTCAGGCTATTGCTAACTGCCTGCATAGGAAATTTTCCAAGGAAAAAATATCAGTTATCATTAATTATGACACCCGTTTTCTCTCGGAAAGATTCGCTTCTGAAGCTGCTAAAGTCTTTTCTCATAATAAAATTCATGTCTTTTTGGCTGATCGAGATGCGCCTTCTCAGGCTCAGGCCTATCAGATTATTCGTAGAAAAGCTCATGCCGGCATTAATTTGACAGCTTCTTTTAATCCTCCTGAATATAATGGTCTAAAATTCAATGTTGAAACTGGAGCTCCAGCTCTTCCTGAAGAAACTGATAAAATTGAAAAGGAAATTAAAAGCATAACAAAGGAATATAGCTTTTGTCCCTATTATCCAAAAACAGAATTTATCGAAAAAATCGATCTACAGCAGCAGTATCTTGACTATATACAGGATAAAATTGATTTTAGGCTTATTAAGAAGTCAAAGATAAAAATAGCGGTAGATCTTCTCTATGGCACAAGCCGGGAATATCTGGACGAGATTTTGGAGGAGAACTATATCCCCATCGAGGAGATCCATGGATATATCGACCCCTATTTTGGGGGAATCACTCCTTCTTGTACCGAGGAAAACCTGTGCGAATTAAAAGATCTTATCAGAGAGCACAAATGCATTGTAGGAATCGCAACTGATGCTGATGGAGACCGCTTTGGGATTATGGATGAAAATGGGGATTTTGTTGACCAAAATATAATTCTCTCGTTATTACTTGATTACTTGGTTTCTGATAAAAGCTGGCGTGGTGGGGTAGCCCGTTCTATTTCTACTACCAATTTAATTGACCGTATTGCCCTGAGGTATGACCTGCCTCTTTATAAGACTCCTGTCGGTTTTAAATTTATTGCTGATCTTTTTCTAAAGAACAAAATCATTTTTGGTGGTGAAGAAAGCGCTTGTCTGGCGGTAAGAGATCATCTTCCTGAAAAAGACGGGATTATGGCAGGGCTGCTGGTGGCAGAGATGATTGCAGCTAAGGGAAAGAACTTATCCGCGCAGAAAAAGGAATTATTCAGCCAGTACGGAGAAAGAAGGGAAAGGCAGGAGAAAATTCCTATAGGCCCAGGAATGAAAAAGAAACTGGATAAACTGATTAAAAATCCTCCCCAAAAATTGGGGGACAGAAAAGTTAAAGAAGTTGAATCGATTGACGGGCTTAAACTGATTTTTTCTGATGATGATTGGTTTCTTTGTAGATTATCCGGGACCATTCCTGCAATTCGCTGCTATGCTGAGGCAGGCACAAAAAAGAAAGTGGATAAAATTATTGAAGCAGGTTTAAGGCTGGTGGATCAATAAAAGAAGTACGATGAATGATTATTCGGCCCCAAAGAAAATATTGATTATGGGGTTATCTTTTCTTTTTCTTGTCCTTATAATAGCCTCCTTTTTTGGAGAGAAAGGGTTGATCGAGATCTTTCATGCCCAAAAAGAGAATGATGCCATGAAACAGGAAGTGCAGCAGCTGAGCCGCAAAAGAGACCAACTCATAAGAGAGATCTGGGAGCTTGAAAATAACCCTGAAGCGGTTGAGCTTAAAGCGAGAGAGAAACTCTGGCTTTCTGATCCGGACGAGATTATCATTATCAAAAAGTAGCCCCAAAAAGTTGGAAGATCTATTACTAGACCTCAATAAAGAGCAGAAAAAAGCGGTTACATATGGAAAAGGCCCTTTACTGATTATTGCGGGGGCTGGCACGGGGAAAACCAAAGTCATTACCCATCGCATCGCCTATCTTATATCTAAAAAATTTGCAAAGCCGGAAGAGATTCTGGCGGTTACATTTACAGAAAAGGCGGCGAATGAGATGGAACAACGGGTCGATCAGCTGATTCCTTACAGTTATTCATTTGTTGAGATCAGTACATTTAATTCTTTTGGGGAAAAAATCTTACGCAATTATGGCCATGAACTGGGATATTATCTGGATTTCAGGCTGCTGGATGATGTGGAGCAGGCGATTTTCTTTCGGGAAAATTTGTTTCGTTTTCCCTTAAAATATTACCGTCCGCTCAGCTCTCCTACCCGGCATATCCAGGAATTACTGACCGCAATTCGCAGGTTAAAACAGGAATATATTAAACCGGAGGAATATCTGCAGTTTGCCAGGAAGAAGAAAAAAGAAGCCGGAGATAAGGCGGAGAAAGAGCTGGCGTGCAAAAACCAGGAAATAGCACTGGTTTATAAGAAATATCAGAAGTTACTGCAAACCAGGGGGATGATAGATTTTGAAGACCAGGTCGTTTTAGTAGTGGACCTTTTAAAAAAGAGGCCCTCGATTCTCAAAGAATTTCAAGAGAGATATAAATATGTTCTGGTGGATGAATTCCAGGATACCAATTTCATCCAGTTTGAACTGCTTAAATTGCTGTCCGGGCTGCATAAAAATATCACAGTAGTCGGGGATGATGATCAAAGTATTTTCCGGTTCAGAGGAGCATCTTTAAGTAATATCCTGAATTTCAGGCAGCTGTACCCTGATGCGGAAAGAGTAGTTATAAATAAGAACTATCGTTCTACCCAGGATATTCTGGATGGCGCCTACAGGCTTATTAAGCATAATGATCCTGAACGGTTGGAGGTCAGGGAGAATATTGATAAATCCCTGCAAGCGACTGCTGATACAAAGGGAAAGAGTATTAATTTGCTTCAGTTTGACACCCTATCGCATGAAACTGACCAAGTCGCTGATATCATTCTGGAAAAAGTTAGCGCCGGGCTCGACTATAAAGATATTGCTATTTTAGTCAGGAGAAATGCAGATGCCGATCAGTTTCTGAGAGCCTTGAATATTAGAGAGATTCCCTTTCGATTTTCCGGGAGTCGCGGTTTGTATTCCCGCAAGGAAGTAAAAATTCTAATTTCTTTTATTAAAGTGCTGACAGATTTCGAAGACAGCCGCAGTCTTTTTTTTCTTGCCTTGTCAGAAGTCTACAATATGCCCCCTTATGATCTGACAGTAATCTCAAATTATGCCCACAAAAAGAACCTACATCTACATATGGTATTCAAGAAAGTATATCAAAATAAGAGCCCGGTTAAGATTTCTGATCCTGGCATAAAAATAGCCCAGAAACTCTTTCGCGACCTGCTCTATTTTATTAAACTTGCCGGGGATAAAAATGCCGGGGAAGTCCTTTATGCTTTTCTGCAGAAATCAGGGTACCTAAAATCTCTGGTAACTGAGAAAAATCTGATTTCTGAATTGAAGATCAAAAACATCAGGATTTTTTTTGATAAAATTAAAAAATTTTCTGATTTAGCAGAGGATGACTCTATTTACACCTTCGCCGGCCATCTTGATGTTCTGCAGCAGGTTGGAGATAATCCTGCTACTGCAGAGGCTGAATTTGAAGAGGATGCAGTCAATGTACTGACAGTTCATAAAGCTAAGGGACTTGAGTTTTCTGTTGTATTTATGGTGAGCTTGATCTCTGACCGTTATCCCGGAAAAGGAAGGAAAGAAAAAATTCCGGGTCCCGAGGATATTTTGAGAGGAAGATTATATGTCCCAGAAGTGACTACAGGGATGGGGCAGGATAAGAATCATATTCAAGAAGAAAGGCGGCTATTTTATGTAGGGATGACCCGGGCAAAAAAGGCTCTTTATTTAAGCTGGGCTCAGGATTATGGATTGAAAAGGCTTAAAAAAGTCAGCCCCTTTGTCCTTGAAGCATTGGACCTTGCTGCTGTACCTAACAAAATCCTTCATTCTTCAGCACTGGAAGAGTTAAATAGATATTCACCCCGGAATACCCAGCCAGAAACACCCGGGAAGGTCAGGGAAGAGGGAGTTCTTTCTTTAAGTTTTCTCCAGGTTGATGATTATTTGACTTGTCCTCTTAAATACAAATACCGGCATATTGTCCGGGTTCCAGTGCTTCCTCATCACAACCTTGTTTTCGGGCGGGTAATGCATGATACAGTGCATCAGTACCTGAAGGATAAAATGGGCAGGAAAGAAATTAAGGTCAAAGTTTTGCTGGCGGACTACAACCGCCGTTGGGTCAATGAGGGATTTCTCAGCCGGGAGCATGAAGAGATGAAAAGAAAGTCGGGAGAAAAGGCTTTACGCCGATTTTTTTTAGAGGAAGAATCCGCTGGTTTTTTGCCGCATCTTTTAGAGAAGCCCTTTAAATGGAGAGAAGAAAACATTAGGTTTTCTGGACGTTGGGACAGAGTTGATCTCCTTAATGAAGGAGCGGTAATTATTGATTATAAGGCAACTAAGGTAAAAGACCAGAAGGAAGCAGATAAAAGAGCCAGGAGCAGCCTGCAGCTGGATATCTATGCGTTTTCTTTTCTCAAGACTCAGGAATCGGACCTATTTGAGACCAGGTTGTATTTTCTGGAATCCGGTATTACCGGCCATACTCGCAAAGGGGAAAAAGAGTCAAAGCTGGCCTGGGTAAAGATCAAGGAAGCTGAATCCGGTATCCGGAAACAGAAATTTCAACCCAGCCCGAATTGGCACAACTGCAATTACTGCGAATTTAAGAGTATCTGCCCATCTTCTTACGCTTATTAATCCTATTCAGTTGTAATCCAGAAATGCATTAGAGCCCAGGGAGCTTCTTTTTCAAAAAGTTTAAAAGTTGTAAGGATCTTTTCCACTTTATTACTGATA
>JAUWTR010000155.1 GCA_030614645.1 Candidatus Aminicenantota bacterium | reverse complement strand
GGCTTATCTCCAGCAATATGCCCGTCTGCCCGACAAACCCATTGCCATTGTAAACAGTACTGGGGGAAGGGGCTACCAATTCCCTCTGATTGACAACAATGATCCGGATGACGGCCCTGAGACCATTGGTTATGAAATAAATGAACGGCTTAAGCCCCAGCTTCATATCCTCAACAAGGAAGAGGCAAGGGAGATCTTAAGAAAACTGGGGATAAGGACCATGACTGTTTTAAACGACTATGTGGGACGCACCAATGAAGTGCATGAGAAAGAAAAGCGGAGAGGCGGAAAAAAATCGGATTTAATTGAAGAATTAAAGGGGCAGACATTTGCTGATGGTGACGCGGGAAGACCGTTTCATCTGGTTGATGTGGATGGAGGACTGGGAGTGCTGATGGTTGGGGGCGGAGCTGAAGATGAGAGTGGCAAAATTGACCTTGAGGTAGATACTGATGATGAATTAGCTTATCCGGAATTGATTTACCGAATCATTGTCGGTATCGGGCCTGATTCCACTCTGGTTACAAAGGGCATGGTTCAAAACGCCGCCTTATCCCCTAAAGGGATGCAAAATGCCGATTATAATACTTATAACTATTACTGTATGATTATCCCCCGGCTGAAGGCCACGATTGACAGGATACCTAAAAACAAGAAAGAGATTGAGGTAGTGGATTCTAAATATGATAAAAGTGATGAAAGGGCAGAGAAAAAAATAATAAATTTAAGCGAGGCCCAGGAGAACTGGCAGGTTGAGGTTTGCAGCCCCCAAGGCCTTAAGTGGCCGCAAGACAATGTTGATTACTGGAGGATTACTGAGATAGGTTCGGAAGTGAAGGAGATAAAGAGATAGGCAAGGCTTAGTGATAAATTACAAATTACAAACGACAAATTACAAATGATAAATATTCCGGCTTTACCCTCATGGAAGTTATTGTTGTTCTGGCTATTATCCTCTTTTTAAGCGCCTTATTATATTCCCAGTTTGGGGCTACCAGTAAGAAGGCGGCCGTTATCTGTTCCTTAAATGAGATGGTAGAGGTCAAGAAGGCAATAAGAGATGGATTTTACCTTGATCTTGGTTTGATACCGGAAGATTTTGGGCCTGATGGCTTTGTGGATTCAGGTGATGAAAATCCCCAATATGCTACCAGATTTCTTTGTTTTACAAATGATGGAGAGGGGAATCCCCAGTATGAGGAGATGAAAAAGTTTCTTAATAATCACTCGGTATCAACCGACTTTCTTAAATGGGATAAATATAACCGCAGAGGCTGGCGGGGGCCCAATATGGAATCTGACGGGAGTTGCAGAGCCAGGGAGTATGGAGCTTATTTTCCTCTCATTGCCACTGCCTGGATTGATGTGTGCGAAGAAAGAGCTCAAGAAGAGGAAGCTATTGGCTGCAATGATAAGGCGGGAGAATACAGAAAAGGAAAATACTACCATATAATAGTAGAGCATGAAGGGAAAAATCAACTTAAGGATACGGCAACAATAATTTGTTTTGGCTCCAATTGCCTGGATGATGGCTCCTGCTTTAATGAAGTAAAAGGTCGTTTCACCACGGCAGATGACCTGAAAGAAAAAAACTACGACACCGGAGATGATATTGTGATGTTTGTTTTCGGTACTCAGCCAACCAGATTTCCAGAGGGGTTTGATGAGACGGATTGGGGATATTAGCAATGATAAATGCAAGGGTTTTACCCTCATTGAGGTGCTGGTAGTTCTGATTATAATGGGCTTTTTCCTGGCCATGATGCCCCGGTTATTCACCGGGCATGATGCTCAGGAGCGCTTTGATGAAACCAGGCAGAGGATGCTGGAGATCAAAAAGGCCCTTTTAGGAAGTCCTGGCGCCTATGTTAATGGACAGCGGCAATTTGGCGGATATATCACGGATATGGGAAGTCTGCCTGGGCTTAATCGGGATGGGCAGACTGAGAGCCTATGGAATAAGGGCTCCCTGATCCCCTGGGAATACAGAAAAAACTCAAAGATATGGATGGGATGGCGAGGACCCTATATTGAGGAAACGCTTGATAATGTTTTAAAGGATGGCTGGGGTAATCCTTTTAAATTTATCAAAGGTCTATCTGCTGCAGAAGACTTAGAAGATGGAGATATGAAAATCAAAAGCCTGGGGGCTGATGGGAAGGAGGGGGGCCTGGAATATGACCAGGATATTGAGTTTGTTATCCGAGAGACCGAGTATATGGGGGCTGTTGCCGGACAGATAGGTTTTGGAGAGGGAAACGCAGGCAATGTGGAGGTAAAGATTTTTTATCCTTCTTCAGGTATAGAAACGAGTGAGGTAATAGAAGGGGTGGACGAAGAAGGGTGTTTCCGTTTTGAAAAAGGGGCAACAGGTTTAGGCGAGGCGGATTTGAATATTCCTTCAGGGGTGCGCAGGATTGTTGTTTCGGCTGCTGGACTGCGTAAGGAGCTGATCTTTTGTGTTGAGCCAACTGGCAACTGGCTGGGAACCATAAGACTTGAGTAATAATGAATAAATTATCGAAAATTCCCTCCGATCTTAATAAAATAATAACCAGGATACGGGATGGATTTACCCCCTTTTCATCCCGGAAAGTAGCAGTCATCGATTTAGGTAAAAACTCAATTAAGTTAATTATAGCAAAGAGGAAAGGGAGGGGGATGGTGATTTCCTCCTGTGCCGAAGTTGATAGATCCTCTCACGATGTCAACAATGATCTTAAAACCCTTCTTAGTGAAGAGTTGTATTCATCTCAAGGCGCTGTTGTGGTGACTGACCAGGCGCGATTTTTGGCCAGCGAGCTTAATATGCCTTCAGGGGGAAAAATCTCCGCTGACAAGTTGCTTGCCGCAGCTTCCTGGGAGATGGAACCCTATCTCGATTTTCCTCCCTCAGAAGGCCTTTTTGTCTATCAACTCCAGGAGCATAAAACCAGTGAGGATTCCACACCGGTTTTAATTTCGGCGATGGATCGTAAAGTCTACGCAGGGCTTTCAAGGGTGATAAAAGACAGCCTGTCTATACTTCACCGTGCCTATTCTCCTGAAGCGGCTTTTATTGGCTCAGTCCGCCTCCCGGAAGAGGGGAAAAATAAGATGGTGGTTGACTGCCATGAGGATATCTTGCGGGGGGCTCTATTTCTCACCACCGGGCCTTTTGTGTTCCAGAATATTCCGCTTGAGATGAGAGGTCTGGAAGAATCCGTTGGGGAGATGATTAAGGATTTAGCGGTTAACGTGGATAAGGTGGAAGAGATAGTGATTGCTGGTGATGGTGATTTAGATGATCTTATCCAGCGGTTAAAACCGGAGTTTGAAAATATCAGGCTGTGGCGGACTGAAGATGCGCTGGTAAAAATTGATCTTGCCCCTTATCTTACCGGTTTCAGCCCCAAATATGCCGCAGCGGCAGGAGCGGCCCTGCAGGAGCTTAAGCTCACTGATAAGCCGCCCTTCGGCGTTACCGATCAGGTCTTTTTGCTTAAATCGATTACTAAAAAGGCAAGGGAAGACCGGAGGGTTTTGCCTGCTTTGGCTCTCGCAATATTCTTCCTTTCTATTACCGGTCATTACGCGGCAACCAAAATCTCTATGTCTCGATACATAGCAAAAATTGATAGCCTGAAGGAAGAAAAAGGGAGGCTTTTGGTCCCGATCGAAAAGAAAAGGAGGCTTGAGGAGAAAATCAGGGAGATTAATCAAAAAGAGAAATATCTGAAAAATGTCCTTTCCATCCATAATAGAAACCTCCTGGCATTGCTTAATGGCCTATCCCGTCGTCCCCCTGATGTGGTGTTAACCAAACTTTTTCAGGAGGAAGATGGAAGTTTTACCATTGAGGGCAGAGCTTTTCAGGGTCGTTCAGTCGCCGGTTTCATTCAAATGCTTTCCGGCCTGAAATTTTGTGAGGAAGCAAGGCTTAAGGATATGGAAAATAGCGTAAGCAGGGAAAAAGAACTATTCCCCCACTGCTTTGGAATATATCTGAGGTTTAGGGAGGAGTAGAGAGTATAAAAAGCTTATAGCCGATAGCTAATTTTCTGGTTCCGACGCGCTGCGATGGAACCAGTCAGAACACACGCAAAGCGTGGGAATGAGGCGAGCAAGTTATGGCTGAAAGAAAACTCACCACATTAGAGCTTGTGGGAAGCACAATTGCTATTATTGCCATAGCAATGTTTTTCTACCTGAAGACCTTCTATGATCCTGCCAGCCGAAGATATGACCGTATCCAGGGGGATTGGGCTAAAGTATTTGCTGAGGTTAAAGATCTGCAGGAAATATCCAGGGGAGGAAGGATCAAGAGAGATTTAAGGAGAATCAAATCCCGGCTGGAGAAGAAGAAAGAGGACCTTGGAAAAGCAGAATCGATTTTAGCTAAAGATGCCGAGGCAGACCGGCTTTCAATGGATATTATCAGGAAAGCATCAGAATGCGGTCTGGGCGTTAAGGACTATAAACCGATAACCGGAGTGAGGTTGAAGGAAATTGTTAAAAACAAAAAATTTCCTTATGAGCGGAGATTTTATAACCTGGTGTTACATGGCAAATTTACCAGTCTTGTGATTTTCTTAGAGAGACTCGACAGTCTCCCTAAGTTAGTGACGGTGGAAAAGATCGATATGGGAAAAACCGACGAAAAGGAACCCTTAAAGACAACCTTATTGTTAAGCATTTGAATGAAAAAGTTGGGAAAGTGGGTGATAAGGTGACAAAAAATTCGGCCTGTTTATATGTGTTAGCATTATTTGTTTTGTCTTTTCTAACAGCCATCCAACCGGTTTTTGCAAAGGAAGGAGCGAAGGAAAAAGAGACCAAAAAGCTTCCTGCCGTATCTCCGGAAGCAGTTGAGCCATTTGAAATATCACCGCAATTTAAAAAAGAGGAAATTGAACCGCCGGAAATTGAAGTTACAGCAGTTATGGAGACTGAGTATGGTATCGTGGCCTTAGTCAAGCTTGATCTTAAAGGTTATGAAGGGACCGTAATGCTTGAACCGGGACAAAAGGTGAGTATGCCGGACCCGAAGAGTTCAGTGGCTGATAAATGGATAAGGAACGTGGACGAAGTAACTTCCCCAACTGACCCATCAGGTACAACGTCTGAATAGATTCTTGTTTAACTTATAATCCACCGCCTCTGGCGGTGGTAATTGACTAAAAAATGGAAACTCATATATTATCAAGTCAGACTCTTAAAAAATATTGCAAAGTACTCCAATTTTCCCAATAAATTCAAAGGGTTGATACTAAAAGGTATTTGTGTCCTAATTCGTTGATTTTATTAAAAAAACACCAATCTTTGCAACACCCTTT
>JAUWTR010000128.1 GCA_030614645.1 Candidatus Aminicenantota bacterium | reverse complement strand
TGAATACCTAAAGCATCTTCATAAAAAAGAAGAAGGATGCCCGCCTGAATTAGACCTTATTAAAGAAAAAGCTGTTCAGAAGCTTTGCCTGGCAGCTATTTCTCAAAGACTTCTCCTTTCTGCCCATGACTTATCTGAAGGAGGCTTAGCTATATGTACAGCAGAATGTGCATTCCTAAGCCCCGATAAAATCGGATGCTCTCTAAGCCTGTCTGAAAGCATGCGGACAGATGCTCTCCTATTTGGGGAATCACAATCCCGGATTCTAGTGACTGTAGATAAAACTAACCTGGAGAGATTATTAATCCTATCCCAAGAATTTGGTGTCCCTCTAAATATCTTAGGAAAAACTGGAGGCGATAGATTGATTTTTTTTCATAAAAACAAGAAAGTCATCGACACAGCTGTCAAAGATGCCTTTGACATTTGGGAACAATGCATCCCTGACTTTTTTAATAATAAATAACTCCTACTTGACAAAAATCAATGTCAACTATCCTGGATTATTCCCGAGTCGAGGTTGCCGGAGATGTGAAGTGCAAAGAATTCAGCTGTCAGAAGGGAACAGTTCTCTTTATGATATTAATTGTGTTATCATGAACATTGACATTTTTTATGAATAGTTCAGGCTAAGTAGGCCAAGAATAAAATGAAAAAAAAACACTCAATTCTTATATCGATATTATTTTTATGCTTAATAAGCAAAACATACGGAGTTGACTTCAGCTTAAAACTTTCAGGAGGCCTGAGCGTAATCAATCCCACCAATATAAACCAGATTCTCAAGAATTGGGAGAAATGGTATAAGGGATACTGTGAACAAAACAGTAAATTTAGCTTTATTGAAGGGGAGATCACAAGTCTCAAGAAGGCAATCGATCTTGAAGGCGAACTGCTATTTACCTTCCATCCTCGTATAGCGGTATCAATAGGAGCAGGATTGATATTCAGCGAACTTAATCCTGAAAAAATCCGTATTACGATAAAGAATATTACCACTAACAATAATAGAGACAATACCTACCCCCAGAAAGTGACCGCCTTTCCAATCATTCTATCCGGGTATTATCTACATCCTCTAAGCAGCAAAATCAAACTTTATGCAAAAGGCAGTACTGGTTTGATCTGGGCCAAATATGTGGGAAGAAAAGCTAATAAAGAATCATCTCAGGATAATTATAACTATATCCTTTACCAGAATGCAAAAACCAAAGGACCTTTACTTGCCGGGTCTCTGGGACTGATGGTAGAGACCAACCCGGGAATAAATTTTTTTTTTGAAGGCTCATTCCGGAAAGCTAATCTCGACAGTTTTAAAGAAAAGGATGAATTAGGCACACATGGAACTCTTTACTTCTTTGAAGAATATAGCACGAGTGCTGAATTGTGGTATTCAAAATTCCAAATTATGGAACAAGAACCAAGCGGTGAAAACTATCGCTCTGTAAAGACGGCTGAAATAAACCTCAGCGGCTTTTCAGTTAAACTCGGGATAATAATAAATTTTTAAAGGACAAAAAATGCAGGAAGAAATTTATAAAAGCCCGAAAAAAAGAGGGAAAATAGCTGTCTTCCTATCCGGAAGAGGCTCAAATTTTCTGGCTCTTTCAGATGCCGTCCAGTCAGGCAACATAAACGCTGATATTGCTTTAGTATTCAGCAATAAAAAAGCTGCACCCGGTCTATTACATGCCCGTGAGATAGGGCTAGAAACTCTATACTTGCGGCCTAAAAACTTTGATTCACGTGAAGCTTATGATGAAAGAATTGCTGAAGAAGTTAAAAAGAGAGAAATCGACCTGATCTGTTTGGCGGGGTATATGAAAATACTGACCACAGGTCTTTGCCGTAAGTTTAAAAACAAGATCATAAACATACATCCAGCGTTGCTGCCATCTTTCCCCGGACTTCACGTTCAAGAAAAAGCCATTGATTGGGGCGTCAGGTTTTCTGGCGCCACCGTACATTTTGTTGAAGCAGAAGTAGATATGGGCCCCATCATCATTCAAGCAGTAGTGCCGGTTAAACAGAATGATACAGAAGAAACTTTAAGTGCAAGGATCTTAAAAAAAGAACACAAAATATATCCGGAAGCTGTAAGACTTTACTTTGAAGGCCGGCTTGAAGTTCGAGGGCGGAGAGTATTTATAACATAAATTATTCAAACTAGCCTGGATTATCCACAAGCGGCTCAGCCCGTAATTTACTATTAATCTGATTTTAACAGTGATGCTTCATTATAGGAAAGTTTTTTGCTTCGGCACTTTTTTAAATATTTTTTTATACGTTTCTAGGTAAACATCCTTTCCTCCCAGCATCAAGCAGGCCTTAGGCATTTCATTCTTTGCTAATTCACTCATTTGTGCTGCGATTCCTCGAATATCCCATTGTGCAGTGGCATCTTCCCGTAAGCGTGAAAAGTGATATAATTCCCTAGCATTTATTTTAAATAGCACTCTGCGTTTGTGGGCATTAGTTAAAACATATTCAGCACCGGATTCTATCCTTTTCTTCAGTTTTAAATAGACATCATTAGTCTTTTCCACAATCTGAAGGAACTTATCCCTCATTCCGGTCTCTTCAACTGATGCTGGTATGGTTACTCCCAGGATGGGATTATAATTCTGAGTGGTAAGAGTTGCCATGCGATGACGTTTTAGTTGGGCGAAACAGGTCGCTGAGATAATCAAATCAAAAGTCAAGTCGATAAATTCAAATTCACGTAGAGCAGCATCAAAAAACTCCATATGCTTGAATGTGGTTTTTATTAGACCTAAAAGTTCTGATTCACTTAAAGACTTAGCTTTTTCCAGGCATTGGGAATAGGAGTTAGAAGAGGAAGTATGTATTAGTGCAGCCACCAACTTTAGATCCGCTTCTGGGGAAAAATCCACCAGCTTGACAGATTTTCCTGCATTAGCAGGAAAATTCCCCATACATTTTCCAGCAGTTTCTTCCAGGTCGGGATAAGTCCTGGAGTCAAAATCATTAGCTTCTGTAAATAGGATGATAGACGGGGCAACTTCCTTAGCTAACTCAAACAATTTCTCCTGAAGCTCTTTAACCTCAGCCAAAGATTTTGAAGCAAAACGGCGGATAAGATATTCCAGATTTCGAGCATTAACAGTCATCCCCAATTGGCCTTCAGTAGCCAGACTTATCACATAACGGGCGTCTTCCTTAGCCCAGCCATCAATAATTTTATGGTTTTTTTTATCAGCAGCCAAATGCGAATTTTTGTTAAAAAAATACGGATGCAATTTCTTATACAGTTTATGGTAAAAATCATTCTGATCCCTTATCATTTTTACAAAAATCTCCTGCATTCCAGCCTTTCTAATTTCTTCGGGGATTATAAAATTATTTTTAAGGCTAATATACCTCTGAGATTTCTCTGTATATGAGCACAACCGGAATTTCTCAAGCTCCTCTGTCGCCAGGCGGCTTATTCCGATTATATCAAAATTAAACACCGCATGTTCTGCCACAGAGTGATGGCCCATCTTGAATATAATGTTTTGATTCGAACGCTTAGCCTTCTCCACTTCCTGGCGGGCAACTGCCCGCAGTTCATCCACAGGACGAGGGTCTCGGGAAATTCGCGCATATGCGGCAGATAATGTCTCCGGTGTAATGTCAGCCCGGGGGGAAATGGATTTCAACTCTTTCAGCACAGAGCTGTCAACATTATAACCAGCTAAAATAACTTTCATAACAACTATAACAATAGAAACCCATTTTTAAAAGTCAATTTGCAACAATATTTAATGTTGTCGTTTTTTTATGAATACTTCAGGTAAGTCGAACTCCAATTTTAGGATCAATTCATTCAACGATTTTTTACTACTATGTAAGAAATTATTTTTATAATAATGTAACTTTTTCTTTAATTCCGGGCTGGCATAATATTCTAACAACCGTACGAGTTCCATTATTTTATCTATTTCAACTTCAGACAAATATCTTTCCTCTAATCCAATATATCTATTTAGAAATATTTCCTTGCAGAAGGATACAACAGGCTTCAGGCTGTCAAAAGCCAAACTGCGAGCATAGGAATCCATTTTAATTATATAATTAACTTCGGGTGCATATTTATAATACTCTTTAACCAATTGGTTCCCTTTAATCGTCTTTTTTAAAATAGAATCTCTAACATGTCTTACAGAGGCGATTTCGACTGACGAGTCAGTCCCATTGTTCCTTGTTGAAATAAAGGGACAAATATTGTCTTCATTACTAGGTATAGGATCGATCGGCGGATATAATCCAGCAATAAATTTTTTATAGGTATCATAAGCTTTCTTTGCTATATAATTATTACTAATTATGCCAAATTTAGGATTTTCGGGAACTACATCATCAATAATCTGATAAAAAAATATCTTGTTAATATAAGTCCGGTTCTCCCTCCTTAGCAGAAATTCTAGATAATAATCAGATTGAACATTTTCCCCGACCTCATCCGTATCCCAACCTGTTTCAGTGATCCAGAAAGGCTTATTATCTACTCCTTCTTCCTGCAGAACTTTTACTACTGCAGGAATCAGGGGAGCTTGATCCCACTCCAGTTTATTAATAATATCTAAGGGGCCATCATTATCATAAATATGATGAGAAATCACATCCAGGTTTTCTTTTCCCCCGTATCTAATAATTTTCCTCAACCAAATATTCCATTTGCTTTCTTTAGAATGTAAATGCGCTAAATCCGGCCCCACAATCTTGCAGCTTGGATCAATCATTTTTGCTGCTTCGGCCCCTGGAATAAGGATTAGATCAAGATATTCTTCAACTGAGCCTGCCCAGAATTTATTCAAATTCGGTTCATTCCACATTGCCCAATATTTAATTTTTTTCTTATACCGATTAACTGTCCATCTGACAAAATTTTTCCAATAAGCCTTATTTACGGGCGGAACGTTTTTTCTTTTACCATTATTTGCCCAAGAGGGAGTTCCGCCCATGTTTGCCAATATACATATTCCATTTGCGCTGGCTTTATCTACTACATCATCTATGTCTTGCCAATTAAATTGATTATTCAAGGGTTCTATCAAATTCCACTCAAAATCTATTCTTATCCATTTGATCCCTGCTTTATGAATCATTTCAATTACTTGAGAATTGGGAACATGAGCATTTATGCCATAAGGAGAAGAGCTATACTGGCTGAAAGAGAAGGAATAAAGTACAGCTACTAATAAAAAAAATATACTTGTCTTCTGTTTATATTTGGAATATCTCACTTTTCTATCAAATTTTTTTAACACAGGAAAGCGAATATGTCAACTGGCCTCTAGTCTTCTTGGCCTCTAGTTTAGCCTTGAATTGACTTTGCTGTTGCTGAGTGCTATAAACTTTTATTAAAGAATAAAGATGAAAAAGCTCATAAAAATTTTACTTGCGGCCTTGACAATTTTTTGGCTTCCTATCTCCCCTGCTTTCGCTCAAGGTCACATAGAATTCGGCCTGCACAAATCAAGCTGGAATATAAACATATTGGAATCTGCTATAGAAAACACTCTTGGAAGCATTCTAAAAAGCTATATTTCAAGAGAGATCTACAAAGACTATCCCGAAATTGAAGACAGCAATTATTCTCAGAACGTAGATTTTAATTCTTCCGGAGGAAATTTCGGTTTTGAAATAAGATGGTACCCAAAAGGCACAGAAGGTGTCTACAGCTTAGGTGTGTCTCTTGAAAAAACAACAATGAAAATTGGCTTTTCTCTAATATCCACTAATATTGAGCTTTCTGATGGTTCTGTTTATACAGGAAGCTTTG
>JAUWTR010000287.1 GCA_030614645.1 Candidatus Aminicenantota bacterium | reverse complement strand
TTTAGGGAAGAAAAGCACCGCCTAAGTAGTCTAATTATAATAACTTTAATTAACCTGGATTATTCACGAGTCGAGGTTGCCGTAGATGCGAGGCGCAGGGGATGAAGCTGTGGTTATTTCACCGCGAATCCGCGGCAACAAAGCATATGCGGTAAGATCGGCTCGCCTGAAAGGTAAAAAGTGCCAATGATTAAATTAGCATTTGTTTTTTTGAGTACATCATTGGCAATTTTTATGAATAATTCAGGATAAAAGGAGAAAGTATAATGAGAAAGTATTCAGCATTAGGCTTGACAGCTGTGGTATTATTTTCAATTACCCTTTTAGCTCAGGGCGTAGATGTCACGGGCGATTGGGAGATGACTATGGAAACCCGGCGGGGTGAAACGACCCGGACGATCAGCTTTAGCCAGGATGGAGAGAAGCTGACGGTTACAATGGAAGGCTTCCAGGGAGAGGATATCACAGGAGAAGGTACTATTAAAGGTAATGAGCTTGAATGGACTATCATTCGCAGCACGCCGCGGGGGGAATTTTCCCTGGCTTACACCGGGCAGGTCGATGGCGATACAATGACTGGTGAAGTTCAGATGGGTCAACGCGGCAGCAATGAATGGACAGCAAAACGGAAGTAATTCAGCTAATAAAAAATAATTAATAATAAAGAGAGGAAGATTTAATACGTGCCTCCGTCTAAATTGTGTATGGAGGTTAAAAAGTTGATTTTTTATGGACGAAAAAGAACTGATCCGGCAGGCTGCAGAAGGCAGTGAAGAGGCCTTTGCCGTCTTAGTAAAGAAATACAGGACTAAAATGTTTAACTTAGCTTACAGCATGATACGCAACCGGGAAACAGCTGATGATATAGCCCAGGATGTCTTTATCAAGGCCTATATATATATATCAAAATTCAAATACAAGTCCTCGTTCGGAACCTGGCTTTACCGGATCGCTGTTAATACTGTAAAGGATTATTTAAGAAAAGAAAGCAGGATAAATAAAATATCCTTTGATGAAAGATTAGCTTCTCCGGATATACAGGAAGATGAAGTTGTTATAAAAGAAGAAGAGTTGGAAGCAAAGCTCAGGAAAAAATTATTACACAGAGCTATTCAGGCACTTCCGGAAAAACACCGGACCATCCTTACTTTGAGAGACATTCAGGGGATCTCGTATAAGGAAATAACCGGCATACTTAATATTTCTCCTGGAACAGTTGATTCACGCCTTTACCGGGCCCGGAGAATGTTAAGAAAAAAAGTTGCTTGTTTACCAAGCCAAAAAGGAGGGAGGCATGAGATGTAAAAAAGCAGAAAAATATATTCTCAGGTCCTTTGACGACCGGCTGAGCCGGGAAGAAAAGGATAGACTTAACACCCACCTTAAGAAATGTCCTCTCTGTCAAGAAAGATACAGAGAATATCAAAGCATGCTGCAGACGTTGAGGTCTGATGATTTTCCGGAACCCAAGCCCTATTTCTGGGAACGCCTCCAGCCCAGGTTAAAAGAAGAGAGAAGGTACGGGCCCTGGCCATTATGGAAACTGTGGGGCATACGCACTCTTCCGGTTTCTCTGCTGTTAATTGCTGCCCTTACAGTTACTGCCCTATTTTTTCTGCCGGCCCAACAGGAAGAACTCAGCCAGTCAGGAATTCTGTTGCGCAATCAGAATCCATTTGAAGAATCACTGCCGCTGCTGGCAGAAGAAGGAGTCGAAAATCCCAATATGATGCTGATTTTCACCTCCCTTAGCGAAACCAGCAGCTCAAGGAGATACAACCCATGAAAAATCATTATAAATTCTGGATAGTTTTGTCTTTTCTCGTTGTTTTTGCTGCGGGGATCTTTAGCGGAGTAATCATAGAAAAACAATTCCTGTCTAAAAAATCGGAGAAGACTTTCAGAAAACACCCAATAAAAGAAAGACAGCGGATACACTTCCCGACCCTGGACGATATGGCCAAGGAACTGGAACTCACCAGCCAACAACAGGAGAAAATTCAGGAAATCTTTGACAATAATGAAGAAAGGTTAGAAACATTAATGCAGGAAGTGAGAAAACAATTTATATCAATGCGGGCTCAATTTATGCAGGAGATAAAAAGCGTTCTTGACCAGGATCAGACCGTTAGGTTTGATGCTATGATCGAAAAATACCTGTCTCAACGCAAGGAACAGATAGAAAGGAGAAAGAATCGCTCTAATAATCCGCAAAATGAAAAAGGAGAAAGAAAATGAAAAAGAAGATCATTATCAGTGTAATCATTGTTATAGCTGTGGCTGTTGTTATAAAGATAACAGTTTTTAAGGGCGGCAACGGAACTGAGATCGGCTATCAAAAAGAAGCTTTAAAAAAGGGTACCATACAAGCCCTAGTGGATACAACCGGCACTCTTAACCCTGTAACTACGGTAGATGTAGGAAGCCAGGTGTCAGGAAAGATCCTTGAGATCTTTGTTGATTTTAACAGTCCGGTCAAAGCCGGAGAGGTCATCGCTAAGATCGACTCTGAGCTCTTTATAACCAGAGTCAATCAGGATAAAGCCAATTATCAAAGCGCTGAAGCCTCTCTGGAAAAATCAAAGGTTAGTCTCGCGAACACTAAAAGACAGATGGACCGTGCCTTGGAGCTTTATAAAAAAGACCTTCTTTCTGATGAAGAAAAAGAAGCGGTGGAAGCATCCTTTTACAGCGCTAAATCCGATCTGCAGTCAGCTCAGGCGGGGCTCGCACGGGCAAAATCACAACTTGATTCCAGCAAAGTCGACCTCGCTTACACGATCATCAAATCCCCTGTAGATGGGGTTGTAATTAATCGCGCTGTTAATGTGGGGCAAACGGTAGCAGCCAGTTACCAGGCTCCCCTTTTATTTCAGATCGCCAATGACTTGGGTAAAATGCAGGTCGAATGCAGTGTGGATGAGGCCGATATCGGGAAAGTTAAGGAAAGTCAGCAGGTAAGCTTTACGGTTGATGCTTACCCGGATGATAATTTTAAAGGCACCGTAAAACAGGTTCGCTACTCTCCCGAGATCATCTCGAATGTCGTTACTTATACTACGATCGTAGAAGTCGATAATCCGGAACTAAAACTGTTCCCTGGGATGACAGCTACAGTATCAATAGTAGTAGGCGAAGCCAAAAATAAGCTGCTTGTCCCCAATACCGCTCTCAGGTTTAATCCTCCCCAGGAAGTGTTGCAGGCTGTTTTTACCGAGATGCGCAATAAAAGACAGGCTGAACAGGGGCAATCCAACTCGGGTGATAATTCAGGATCTCAAACAGCGGCGAGAAAACCTGATTCCTCCGGTCATCAATTTACGGGAGGTCAAGGCGGCGGTATGGGAATGAAAGACATGGCCCGTGTCTGGGTGGAAGATGAAAAGGGTAAGCTAAAAATGATTTTTATTCAAACCGGGGTAACTGACAATATTTATACTGAGATAACCTCAGACAG
>JAUWTR010000317.1 GCA_030614645.1 Candidatus Aminicenantota bacterium | reverse complement strand
TCAGGCTTTGGCATGGATACTGGTAAGTCCCTTCGAAAAACAGGGATTTACCAGTATCCATGCCAAATCTTTAAGAATAAAATTAGGCGAACTCCAGATAAAAAGAAGATGCGGTAAGATCGGCTCGCCTGTAAAGTAAAATATGTATGCATTAAATAAGAGTAATGACAAAATAAACATAAGAATCATACACTTAATAAATATCATGTTTTATAAAATATTAATCATGTTAAATTTGTATGGTGCTGCATACATAATTTATGCATAACCAGGATCTGCAGCAGCCGAGAAAAACGAAGAAAAATGGCGTTAAAAATCTGAAGCGAGCGTATCCATTACCTCAGCTTCATCTTCAACTCCGCGTGTTTTCGGATCAACTGACCTGATTCTTGCTTAAAGCTTAAACCTGTAATTAAACTTCAGGAGGAAAATATTTTCCCCGGTAGCATTAAAAATAGCTTTTAAGTCACGGCCAACCTGAAAATCACCAGGATAGGAATAATCAGCCCGGTTCTGGGTCCAGACTGCATAGAAGGTTGAGCCCGGTTTATATTCCCAACGCAGCACAATAGTCCCACGCAGCGATTTAAGGTTGAAGTCAGGGTTTTTGAAATAAAATTCCTCAGCCGGTCCCGGCCCGTCAGGGTCAACAGCATATGTATTGTTTTCTAACGCAATAGAGGCATCGCCTTCAGCATAATAATCAAAGTCAAATGTCCGGGCTGCCACAAGCTCTTTAAACTTAAAAAAATCACCGACCCCGATAAAAGGCTGTAAATAAGCCTGCAAGCTCAACCTGGGAGAAAAAGTCCAGTTGACCCGGATCTCTATAGGTAGAGTTTCCTGAATTACGTCCGACATGATATACCTTGTCCCGTATGTTTCAACTTTAAGCTCATCTTCGATGCAAGCTATATACTGCCCGACCGAATGGCGCCAAGAGTATCCCGGCCCGATAGAGAGGCTGAGATTGCTTCTCGGCTTCCAGCGCAGGGTAGCAGTTAGTGACCAATTATAAGAGCCGTGCGGATGAGTCCTGTAATGACCTGAAACTATTAAAACAAAGGGCTTGCGATTGTCACTGCTGATGCTGAGGCGGCGGATAAAACCCCAGGGATAAAGCGCCATAGGCCCTCCCCGGGTCAAATAGTGGCTGTATCTTACCGGATCATAACTGAGATAAAAAGTGCTCTTCCAATAGTTGAGAAACTGACCGGAAGCATTAAAATTATAATATTCATCTGTTCTATTCCCGCCAAAATCATAACCCTGATAAGTCGCCAGCGTGAGTTTCCAATTACGAAAGATCTTGCCGGGATGGAAAGTCTGATATCCGGCCATGATATGCCCGTTTATTTTATCCCCGCGGGTATGATAGCCCATATCCATGGCATTAAATCCCGGCGAAATAGCACCCAGGGCCGCATTAAACACGATATTCCCCTTCTGTTTGTTCAAAAATACCCGGCCGGCCCAACCACAAAGAGTTGTGGCATTTTCATTCAAGCTGACATAGTCGATATCCGGGCGCTGAAAATAATGCATAGAGGAACGCTGTATCCTGGTGATTGCTTCCTTGCTCCCTGATATCCTTGTCCCCCCGAACCAGCCGGTTATGACCCAGGTGCGTTCATTATCAAGAAAAGTCCAGCCGTCAAAAGCCAGGCTCAAAGCATTACGGGTCAATCTGTTTTCCAGCCCCTCGCTTCTTAGGTTCCGCAGTACAGAAGTGGCAATAATCCCTAATCCTTGGTGGCCCTTATTGAATTCCTTCTGTGTCCTGAGCACTCCGTAATATGAAAAAGGCTCGACTTCCTCCCCCCAGCGTTTTTGATTGAGTTCGATATTCCCATATTCACGTTCTGTAAATGCATTTAGAAATCCAATATTCCAGCCGTTTCCCAGCTTGCCCGTTAATTTAGCAGCGCTTAAAATCGTCGTCCATTCAGGATAGTCTACATATCCATCAGAATACACATGCCCCTGGGGAGCCCTGCCGATCCTACGACTGTAAAAAAAACTGGGGTTCCTCCATCCAAGGTTAACCTGAGTATTAGCCCCTCCATATCCGAAACGAAAAATATCCGCCCCTTCAATAAAGAAAGGCCGCTTTTCCCTATAATAGGTCTCCTGGTCACTGATATTGATCACTGCCGGATCCACTTCGACTTGACCAAAGTCAGGATTAACAGTCAAATTCAAAGTCAGGTTACTCTGCAGCCCGGCTTTAAAATCTAATCCGGAATTTCCCAGGTATTCCTCCCCGGTCTGGAATGGATTGCCCTTTTCTTCTGGACTATAACCTGCTTTCCCAACGATAAAGGGAAGGAATTCTAGAAAACGGCCTGGATTAATATTTCTTATTCCTGTCAAAATGGCAAACCTTGATACATATCCGCTTTCTTCCTTGGGCACCCAGGAAAAGACCGTTTTTTCATTCTTACGCTTTATCACCCGGAAAAAATTGACTCCCCAAGTATATAAATCCTGCTTTTTAAAACGAAATTGGTGAAAGGGAATACGCATCTCTACCGCCCAACCTTTGGCATCGATATACACAGCACTTTCCCAGACTCCATCCCAGGTCATGTCCTTGCCTTCATCATTAAAAAGCGTACCGTCCAAAATAGAGCCGGAGGGATTAACAGCAAACAGATAACCGCTTCTTCTGTCATAATAGGGATCGACAGTAAAAGTGAACCAGTCTGATTCGACTTCATCATCCCTGCGTCCAAGCCGGCGGACGATGTTCTCCGGGTCTGTATCATACAGCCTGGCCGCTATATACAGGCTTTTATCATCAAAGGCTATCCAGACGGTTGTGCCTTCAGTCTCAGGGGCTCCATCAATGGGGTCGGATTGGAGGAATCCTCCAAAACCCTCTAATTGCCAGACTGCTTCATTTAAAATTCCATCGATCTGAATCCCGTCTTCAGTACGAAAAGCCTTGACCTGCTTCTGTTCAAATCCTTTCCCCTCTGCCGGTAAAAGGATAGAAAATAACAGGAATAAGAGGATTGTGATTTTAAATAATCTCATTTTGGATTGCCGATTATAATACAAATTTACTGCAAAAAAAAATAAAAACCTCTTTATTTTAACAAAAAAATGATAATACTATAGATAATATGTAAAAAGGAGAAAAGGCACTATGAAACATTTC
>JAUWTR010000360.1 GCA_030614645.1 Candidatus Aminicenantota bacterium | reverse complement strand
GATGGTGAAAGCAGCGTTTGAACTATCCGAAGCCTTTCAGATACCGGTACTTTTACGCCCCACAGTGAGAGTCAGTCATGCTCGGCAGAATGTGAACTTGGTTTCCCCTGAAAAACTGGAAAGAGCGGCGGATTTCAAAAAGAATCCGGAAAGGTGGGCGGCCACTCCTAGATACAGACTTGTTCTCCATAAAAAACTGAATGAATCTTTAAAGCGAATTCAGGAAAGATTTGAACACGACACGAAATGGAACTATGAGGTAGGAACCAGCAGTGATGCCTCTCTCGGCATAATTACCTGCAGTGTAAGTTTTTCCATACTTATGGATATTTTAGAGGAAAAAAACTTGGGGCAGATAATCGATGTACAAAAAATCGGCACTCCTTTCCCTCTCCCGCAAAAAAGAGTGGCTGATTTTATAGCCGGGCATAAAAAAGTTTTGGTGATTGAAGAGACCGATTCTGTCATCGAGTCTCAAATTTTAGATAAAAGCAGGCTGCTGGGAAGATTTACTGGTCATGTTCCTCTCCAGGGAGAGCTGAATCCGGATGTGATTTATACCATCCTTACTGATATTTTACAGGAATTAAAGCTTGTGGATCTGGAAAAGAGGACAGATGCGAAGCTGGATGATATGATTGAAAATCTGAATCTTCCTGTTCGAAGACCGACTTTGTGTGCCGGCTGTCCGGAAAGAGCAGCGTTTTATGCCATTAGAAAAGCACTGCCGAAAGCCATCTATACCAGTGATATTGGCTGTTACACACTCGGTTTAAATCTTAATGCCGTCGATACTGTTCTTGATATGGGAGCTGGGATTACTTTTGCCAGCGGTTTTTATCAGGCTTATTCTCAGGACGATAACAATATTCCGATTGTGGCGACTATGGGCGATTCTACTTTTTATCATTCCGGCACCGCATCACTTTTAAATGCTGTCTATAATAATGCCAGGTTTATTTTGGTTATTCTGGACAATGAAATAACTGCCATGACGGGGATGCAGCCCACACCGGGCTTAGGTATAACTGCTGAAGGAAAAAAGGGGAAACCGATCCCTTTACAGGAATTGATAAGCGGATGTGGTGTGCAATGGATAAGGACCATAGATCCCTATGATATGAATGGTATGATCGAACTTTTGAAGGAAGCCAGAGAATATACGCAGAGAAGTGAAGGAGGAATAGCTGTTGTTATCGCCAAACATGCCTGTCTTATCCGTTATCCGGAGCTGCTTCAAAAAAAACCGGTCAAGGTCAAGATAACTGACGACTGTACTGGTTGTAAGCATTGCCTGGAGTTTTTTGAATGTCCGGCATTGTGTTGGAACAAGGAAAAAGAAAAAGTCGAAATTGATAGAATATTATGTGTGGATTGCGGTGTTTGTTTAAATGCCTGCCCTATAGAGGCTATCATTCAGATATGAAAATCCAAATTATATTGGCCGGGATTGGGGGACAGGGGATATTATTTGCTTTAAAAATACTCACGGAATTAGGATTAAAATTAGGTTTGGATGTTATGGGCTCCGAAACCCACGGCATGAGTCAACGGGGAGGATCGGTTATTGCTCATCTGAAGCTGGGCGGCTATCAGAGTCCTATGATCAGGACGGGTACTGCAGATATTCTCTTTGCTTTCGATGGGAACGAAGCATATAGGAGTTTGAAATTTCTAAAGAAAAATGGCTTGTGTATTATAAATCTGGAGAACATAGATCTTTTTGACGGCGCTGTTTTGAAACATTTGAGAAAAAAAGAAATCACTGTTATGGTGTATGATGCCGGTGGTAAGGCTATAAAAATTGGTTCGGTGAGATCTGCTAACATATTGCTCTTAGGCTTTAGCGTGGGAACAGGATTGTTTCCTTTTAAACATAAGGATTTGGGGGAGGTAATCGGAGCTGTAAGTAAACAAAAGGACCGCGAAGCAAATTTAAAGGCTTTTGAGATAGGTGTACTCGATGGCAAACAGAAAAAAATTGATTTTTAAATATATTATTATTAACCTGATCTATTCACATTGTAATGATTTTATTTAAACATTTTTCGACATTTTTTATGAATAGTACAGGTTAATAAGGAGAAAGAATATGGCATGGGAAATTTTCGGAAAAAGTCTCAGCAGAGTAGGAATCATCGGCTCTGGTAATATCGGACCGGACATTGCTCTCTACTTCAGTAAAGTTCTCCACCGGCATGGCGTGCCGGTAGTTGTTGTGGATATAGCTGAGCAGGCTCTCGTTTCAGGAGAAGCCAGGGTTAAGGGAAAAATCGGACGGGGAGTCAGATCCAAGGCTTTCCGTGAAGAGGAAGCGAAGTCGATGCTGGAAAATATCACATGGACAACGGATTATTCCCTGCTAAGCGGAGCCGATTTTGTCATTGAAGCAGCCACAGAGGATAAAGGCATAAAAGGAAAAATTTTCTCTGAGCTTGAAAAAATATGCCCTGAGACGGCTATTTTCGCCTCCAATTCGTCGCATTTGGAACCTGAAGTCATCTATGCTGAGGTCGCGAATAAAGAAAGATGTCTGGTTACTCACTACTTCTTTCCGGCAGATCGCAGTATTATTGTGGAAATTGTCCCGGGTAAAGATACTTCTTCTGATACAGTGAATTTTTTAATGAATTTTTATGAAGAAATTGGGAAGGCACCGATCAAGGTAAAAAGTCGCTACGGTTATGCCATCGATCCCATCTTCGAGGGGCTGTTCTTGGCGGCTGCCCGGATAGTAGAGAAAGGGATAGGGACAGTCAAACAGATCGATGCTATGGCGCAAAGG
>JAUWTR010000344.1 GCA_030614645.1 Candidatus Aminicenantota bacterium | reverse complement strand
TTAAGTTCCTTTTGCTGAAAATATCAACATAATCGATGAAAATGTCCTTTTATTTCATATAATTCCCTTTTATGTCTGATATTTTTGGGTTTTACAGCAGAAAAAATTGTAGGAAAGTAGCGGTCAAATGGACTTAATCAGTAATTTTAATTCCTTGAATCTTGACTCCTACCCTGAAAATTTCTATTGCAAAATAATTTTTTTTATATAAAATAATAGACACCTAAAGAGAGGGTTGGGATGAGGAATGAAGAAATATTAGACTCATGGAAAGCTATCTCTGAATACCTGGATAGAGACACTCGAACATGTGCCAGGTGGGAAAAAGAACTGGATTTGCCCGTTCACCGTATCGACAAGGACTCTCCCCGTTCTAAAGTTTTCGCCTATAAATCAGAAATCGACGAATGGCTGAAAGAGATAGCAAATCATAAAGAAATTAGAAAGAAGCCCTTCCTTGAAAAAAAATGGCCGGTTATCGGTTTAATATCAGCCGCAGCTCTATTTTTAGCTTTTTCAGCTGCCATATATATTACTAACGGAAAATTCTCATCTAATAATACCGAAAATCTCTCCATTGCCATTCTTCCTTTTGAAAACTCAAATTTCTCAGAATACGAGCAGTACATTCCTGAAGGAATAAGTAAAGAAATATTCAACAATCTTTCCAGGATAAATAATATCAAAATCATACCTTCAACTTCATTACAAAGAAAAAACGAATCTAATGTGAACTTAAAAAACTTGATCGAAAGATTCGATGTGAACCATATTCTCGAGACGAAATTCGAGAAAAATGAGAATAAATTGAAGATCCGTGTCCAACTGAAAAGAATAGATGATGACAATATCATATGGACAGTTGAATCCGAAGATAGACTGGAGAATATCTTTTCTCTCCGAGAGGATATTTGTCTGAAAATCCACAAAAAATTGAATTCTAACAGCAAAATGGCGGCCCTCCCGATCAACAACGCGAAAACACAGGATTATGCGGCTTATGATAATTATCTTAAGGGAAACCATATTTTGAGCAAATCAGACAAGGAAAATACCGACCCTTGGAGTTTATATAACGAGGGAAAATATTATCAGGGCCAGTGGACTCAAGAAAGTAATGAGTTTGCGATTAATCTTTTCTCCCGGGCGATCGAAATAGATGCCAACTTTGCTCCGGCTTACACCGGATTAGCCCGCTGTTATTTGAATTATATTAATTTTAACTGGGATGCCAGTGAACAAAGGCTGACAAAGGCTGAAGAGCTCCTTAAAAAAGCTGAGGAGATTAATACAGAATACTGTGAGTATTACGCAACCCGTATTCAGGTTTATTTACTCAAATATCTCTGGCTTGGTGAGGATACAAAAGAGAAGGCTTTCGAACTGGCTCAAGTCGCCATAAAGAAATTTCCCTGCCATGCGTTATCATACGCTCTGCTTGGATACTGTCACTATCTCCGATTCGGCGAAAACGGGGATGAATCCGATTTTAATAAAGCCATAGAATTCAATAAGGAAAGCTATTTTCTCCGTCCCTATCATATAAATAACATCAGGTTAGCAGAACTTTTCGCGCTGAACAGAGACTATGATGAAGCATTAACTGTTTGCGAAGGAATTCAAGGGGGCGAATCTTCCTTAATGGCTGAATATCTAAAGGGAGAGATCTTTTACTACATGGGCGATTTGGATAAGAGTGAGGCCATATTCCAACAATTTGATAATTCTCTGGATTTCCGGATCGGCTCCTTGTTTTATCTTGGGATGATCGCTGCCCAGAGAGGAGATACAGAAGAAGTTGAAAGACTCATTCAAAAACTCAAAGTCATGGCTCCGGACGAATTCAAATTCTATGGACAGGAGTTAAAATTCGCTTCCATTTACATGGGCGTCGGGAACAAAGAATTGGGGTACAAATGCTTGGAAGATTTTTTCAACAAAGAATTGATGGTTAACACTCGATACATCAACAATAAATATGTCGACCTGGATAAGAATTTCGATAATTTCAGAGAAGAAGAGAGATTCAAGAGCATTATCAACAATAAGGGAGGGATGAACTGATCATGAGCGAAAAAATCGATGTCACTCCAAATGTCATGAAATGCCTGGAAGTACTGCGTGAGGCTGTGAAATCCTTACCAGAAGGCGACCAGAAGAATCAAGCGGAAGGAGCGCTGGAGTACCTGGAAGAAACAGCCAAAGGACAACCTCAGGAAAACGATGGTGTCTTCTGCCCGGTTAACAGGGTCATAATACCGACTGGCGGATGATACCCGTATCTTTTTAAATTCCTGAGTTAAACGAGAACCTCAATTCAAGATGAAATTCCGAGGTCTTACTCTAACCGTAACCGACGACTGCAATTTTAACTGCGAGTATTGCTATAAGCCAAAAAGCAAGAATTCCATGAATTATTCCCTGGTTGAGAAGGCCATGATTTTTTTTTGCCTCACCTGACTAAATACTATTATCTTAATTTTTACGGAGGGGAGCCTCTCCTCTCTTTTGAGCTAATAAAACAAACGATATCTTTCCTTCATAACGCAAATAAAGAATCCGGGAAAAAAAGTGACTATTCCATCACTACAAACGGCAGCCTCCTTTCATATGAAACCATTCAATACCTCGATGAACATAAATTCTCAGTGGAATTGAGCTTTGATGGTTTGGCTCAGGATAAGAGCAGGCAAAAAGGAAGTTTAAAGAGAATCGTTACGATCATTCAGGAATTAAAAAAGTGTCCCAACATTGACCTGGAAATCAACAGCGTCTTTTCACCTGATACTGTGAGCTATCTATCCGAATCTATCGAATTCATCATGGAATTAGTAGTTCCCGATAATAGTTTTTCCAATTCAACTACAAAGCCTAGGGAACAAGCTTCTCTCATGAAAATGGAAAAAGAATTGGCTAAACTGGGGGACAGTC
>JAUWTR010000385.1 GCA_030614645.1 Candidatus Aminicenantota bacterium | reverse complement strand
TCCCGCAGTATTGTCCTCCAGTTTATGGGCGAATAAGCTGAAATAAACCTGGATTATGCCTAAAATATGACTGATCTCAAAGATAAACTCAAACTTCTTAAAAAGAAACCAGAGTCTCTTTCTAAGTCTCAGGCTGTCCAGGATGCCTGGTCAAAGATAGATAAAGACGGAAAAATCACAACCCGGGAAAAATTGGAACAACTCATCAGCCTTAAACGGGATAAACCGGAAAAACCAAAACCTCATCCATTTGAAGCTCAAGAAAGGGAGTCCTTCCAGTTTACTGAAAATCCTTACAACCTGGACGCACGCTATGGGAAAATCTCAATCTCTGAAGGCCTTGATATCAGTGGAGATATTTTAGCCTTGCTCAGCCAGGACCCAGCCTTTAAGGAGCTTGACCTTTCAACCGCTCTTTTTTTCGACCTTGAGACAACCGGTCTTTCCGGAGGAACAGGAGTAATACCTTTTAATATAGGCATGGGATATTACCGTGACGATAAATTCTGGGTAGCTCAGTATTTCCTAGGAGAATTGGGGGAAGAAGAACAGATGATCCAGGAGCTCAGCCGGTTCCTGGCTGATATGAATTTTAAGTCTGTTGTAACATATAATGGCAAAGCCTTTGATATGCCGCTTTTGGAAACTCGTTTTATCCTTTATAGAACTCCCTTAATTCTATCAGAACTGCCCCATCTTGATTTTCTGTTTCCCGCCCGGAATCTCTGGAAACATAAGTATGAAAGCTGCCGTCTGTTCTATCTGGCCCGGGAAGTGTTGATGACTGGCCGGGATGAAGATATTCCTTCAGCGGAGATTCCCTGGCGGTACTTTCAATATCTAAAAACAGGAAATTTTGAACTGATCGAACCTATTCTTTATCACAATGCCGAGGATATCCTGTCTCTTCTGGGGGTAGTAATAATGGGGGCATCTCTCTTTTCCTCTGACTTGGAGGAAAGAGATATTGATGCAATGGATTTTTTTGGGGCCGGGAAAGTACTTGAGAAAGTAGGGGAAAGGGAAAAAGCAGCAGATTATTTCCAGCGGGCTTTAAATGGAAGTCTTTCTGAAGAGGCCGGACTATCAACAAGAAAGAGATTATCTCTTCAGTATAAAAAGAGTCAAAAATGGGAAAATGCTGTGCTGATGTGGCAGCAAATGGCTGGCTCTCAGACTCCTTCTTCAGACCTGCTTTTTTCTTTGCGGGAACTTGCCATGTATTTTGAGCACAAAAAGATGAAGTTTATGGAGGCTCAAAGATATGCTGAAGAAGGTTATGTTGTAGCCCGGGGTTTTTCCTCCTCTTATGAAAAAGATTTCATCCACCGCCGCGAACGTCTAAATCAGAAGATCCGCAAAGAGTCAGAAAAAAACAGTACAGAGAGCGAAGCGACAAAGCAATCTCAAAAGAAAACGTCATGAAAGCTATGCAATTGAAAAACTTTGGATTTATTGAGGAAGAGCCTCTCGAACTTGTGGATATTTCTACTCCTGATCCTGAAAAAGGAGAAATCCTTATCCGGGTAAACATCTGTGGTGTCTGTCATACAGATTTACATACAGTGGAAGGTGAACTGCCTGAAGTAAAACTCCCTGTAATCCCTGGTCATCAGATAGTTGGGACAGTAGAGAAGTCGGGTGAGGGAGCAGCTCGTTTTATCAAAGGCGACCGTGTTGGAGTCGCTTGGCTGTATTCAGCTTGCGGCAAATGCAGGTATTGCCGTAATGATAGAGAGAATTTATGCGAAAATGCCAGATTTGCAGGTTACAGTGCAGATGGTGGCTATGCCGAATACATGGTCATCCCGGAAAAATTTGCCTACCGTATCCCGGAAATCTTCTCCGATGAGGAAGCAGCGCCTTTGCTTTGTGCCGGCATTATCGGTTACCGTGCTCTCCGCCTGAGTCAAATAAAGCCCGGACAACGCCTGGGCCTATACGGATTCGGCGCCTCAGCACATGTGGCCATCCAGGTGGCAGTACACTGGGGATGTGAAGTCTATGTGTTCTCCCGCAGCAAAGACCACCGTGCTCATGCTGAAAAGCTGGGAGCTGTCTGGACAGGGACTTCAAAGGAAAAACCGCCCGAAAAATTAGATAGCTCAATAAATTTTACTCCAGCAGGAGATACTGTCTTAGATGGTCTGCGGCATCTGGATAAAGGTGGTATTCATACATTGGCAGGTATCTATATGAGCCCGGTTCCGGAGATGGATTATACGGAATATCTTTACCATGAGCGCACCCTGCGCAGCGTGGCCAATGCTACTCGCCGCGATGGAGAGGAACTGCTCAAAATAGCAGGTGAGATCCCAATCCGCACCACAACTCAGGCATTTCCCCTGGAGGATGCCAATAAAGTCCTTAAACTGGTTAAAAATAGTAAAATCGATGGGGCTGCAATTCTGAAATTATAAGAGACATAATCAACGATGCGAAAATGGTTTTTTCTTCTCGGACTGATTCTTATTGTCTACCTTTTATCATTGGTAAACAGTAAAAAGGCAAAGAACAAGTCTCCCTTTCTAAAGCGTTTCAATGAGACAATAACCATATTGGTCTGGGCCCTGACTGCGGCTTATGGAATAACTTTTTTTTTATGGCTTTATAGGAC
>JAUWTR010000352.1 GCA_030614645.1 Candidatus Aminicenantota bacterium | reverse complement strand
GTCAGCCTCTGGGCCATGCTGACAGCAGCTGGGGTTAATATGCCTTATGTAGGTTTTTTTCTACCGCTCCTTATTCCCTGTATTCTCCTGGCTTTGCTGACTATTTTTATTTTAGGCTGGAAAGCCAAACCTGCAGACCTGGAAAAAGCTCTCCAGGAACTACCGGCCCCACCCAGCGGCATGAACTGGCTTAGAATAATTCTTCCTTTTTCCGTCTTTTTCTTCTTAGTAGTTGCCGGAAGGATATGGCCTTTTTCCTTTCCCATTTTAGGCCTTCCTTTGATGTTTTTAATCACTGCTGCTGTAACAATCATCATCTCACCTGCTAAACTTAATATATTAAAAATATCCCGGGAGACTGTCGAGCAATTACTTCCACTGATCGGAACTTTGACCTGCGTCGGTATACTGGTCCAAATAATGACCCTAACCGGAGTAAGGGGCCTGATCGCGATTACTGTTGTAACCCTGCCTTTGACCGCAGTTATCTTGACTTTGTCAGTGGTTCTACCCGTCTCTGAAGCAGTCCTTATGTGGGGAGCTGCTCCGGTGTTGGGAGTGCCACTTGTGCTTCTGTTTAATACCATCGGCCTGAATCCTATTATAGCCCTGGCCGGAATGAGCATTATCTGGCCCCTGGGAGATGCTCTGCCCCCCACAGCTATTATCGGACGCCTGACCAAAGATACTATCGGCATGAAAGAATCTTATTCACAGATGCTCAAATACTGCATTGTCCCGGCAATCCTTATCATCATTGCCGGAATTTGCATGGTCCTATTCAGTAAGGAGCTGAGCTTTCTGACTATGTTATAAAGGAATAAAATGAATAAAGAGGAGAACAATTTCCAATGATAATATCCATCCTCTATTATCTTTTAACCGGATACATCGCCCTTCTGATAATCTGGAACCTGGTCAAGAGCAAAAAATGGCAGGAGGAAATCCTCTATATTATTATCCTCATGCCGTTTTTATTAAGATTATTCCGATTAAAATAGAAGGTTATTATGGCCAATTTAAAACTAACAACTTTAAGAAAAATAGTCTTCAGCCTGGCCGGAGTCGCACTTATGCTTTTTGCCGGAATCAGTTTCTACCAGATCCGCCACCTTAAAGAACCGGTAGTACTGGGACCGGGTGTTACTCAAGTTAAAAATTTAAGTGACTATTTCAAGGGAATAAAAGGCACGATAAACGACTCCTACGTATATATACTGGAAGGAGAAGATTCAGGTGGAACCGTACTTGTAATCGGCGGCACTCATCCGGAAGAACCGGCCTCAAGGCTTGCTGCTTGGATTTTTACTGAAAATGCTGTTCTTGAACAAGGAAAACTCCTGGTAATATTATCCGCCAACCGCAGCGCCACAACCGTAACCCGCCTGGGAGGAGCCTATCCCCCCGATTATACTATTGAAACTCCCTGGGGAGGACAAAAGTTCAGGATGGGAGACCGTTGGTCAAATCCTTTAGACCAGTGGCCAGACCCGGAAGTCTATATACATTTTCCCAGCCGCCAGGAACTGGCCTATATTGATATCCGCAACCTTAACCGTACCTGGCCCGGCAGGTCCAACGGCACCCTGACAGAGAAAACCTGCTTTGCTATAATCCAGCTCATTAAAGAAGAAAATGTCGACATTGCCATTGACCTGCACGAGGCAGAATTGCAGTATCCGGTCATAAGTACAATAGTAGCCCATCAGAATGGCCAGGACCTGGCAGCCATGGCCTCGATGATGATATCAGGAATGGAAGGGTTTGACATTGGCATGGAATACTCCCCCGAAGCTTTGCACGGCCTTTCCCACCGCGAGATCGGCGACCATACCAGTGCAATCTCTCTTTTACTGGAAGCACCTGAGCCAATGCTGGATGCTACCAGAGGCAGAACCGACCGCGCCCTTCTTTTGGAAGGAAAAGATGAATTTATTGTCAAAGCCGGAAAGCACGGACTCTTATTTGAAAAAATGGATGAAACCGGCTGGCCAATAGATAAAAGAGTAGGCCGGCACTGCTCCACCATATTGCAGATAATAGAACTCTGGTCAGAAGAGCATCCGAAAAAAGCTTTAATCATTAAAAATGTCCCCCGCTATACAGAAATCATTGCCAAAGGAACCGGCGCATTCCTGCACAATCCCGCCTCCGCCCCCTCCAACCGCATAAAATATGAATAATATTCGAGGGGCTTATGGACCCCGGTCCATCCCCAAACGCGTGGGGAAAATCTTTTTACCACCTCTAAATCAACATGAGATCGACCCTCTCTTGTATCCCTGTTATTACGCAATTTTTACTTAAATTCTCATTTTATTGTGCAATATTTATTGAAGTTTAAAACCGGATGAATTAAAGTAAAGGGAGCAAGCCATGAACCGAAAAGTAATATTTATCGGATTTCTGTTTTCAATTCTTTTAGTCTTCATCAACAGTTCTAAAAAGGATGATTTCCCCGTATTAAAGGGACCCTATCTTGGCCAAACACCACCTGGAATGACGCCTGAGATTTTTGCTCCAGGGATTGTATCCACAGGGCACTATGAACAGAGCAATTCATTCTCTCCTGATGGAAAGGCATTTTATTATACACTTGTTGGACCTAAGTACGGTATAATTCTTTTTATGAAGATGCATCATGGGAAATGGAGTAGTCCACAAACGGCTCCTTTCTCCGGCAAGTATAACGATTACTACCCTTTTTATTCTCCTGACGGAAAAAGGCTCTATTTTGTTTCCATGCGGCCGGTATCAGGACAAGGTGAGCCCAGGAAAGATTTTGACATTTGGTTTGTTGAAAGCATTGAAAATCACTGGTCCGAGCCCCAAAATATAGGTTCTCCTGTTAACTCCGGAAGATATGAACTG
>JAUWTR010000297.1 GCA_030614645.1 Candidatus Aminicenantota bacterium | reverse complement strand
ATTCGTTTGCTTCCATTTATGTTGTTATTACACCAAGCTTCGCTTTAAAAACAAGTATTGAGATAATCTATTCCCACCAGCCTGTTCCGGGTTTTAAAAACACTGATTCCTTTCTTCTCACCTCATTGGTTATAAAGCTTTGATTAAAGTAGTTTTTTCCTATATCCTAATCCTATGAAAATAAAGTTTCTGGGGGCTGCTCAGCAGGTTACTGGTTCATGCTATTTTTTGGAAGCCGGAGAGCTTTGTATACTCATAGACTGTGGAATGTATCAGGAGCGCGAGTATAGAATAAGAAATTGGGCTCCATTCCAGATCGACCCACAAAAGATTGACTATATTATCCTAACCCATAGTCATCTGGACCATGTGGGGCTTATCCCAAAACTTGTAAGAGATGGTTTTTCCGGGCAGATACTAGCTACTTCAGCTTCGATCGACTTGCTTAAAATTGTTTTACTGGATTCAGCAAAAATCCAGGAAGAAGATGCTGCATATAAGAAAAAACGTCATAAACGAGAAGGAAGAAAAGGCCCTTATCCTGAAGTGCCTCTTTATACAGTTCAAGATGCCAAAGCATCATTGCTATTGTTTAAAGCTGTTTCGTATGACACTCTGATTTCTCTCGATCATCAGGTTACGGTTAAGTTTTCTGATGCCGGCCACATCCTTGGCTCTGCAATGATAGAGATTGAAGTATCTGAAAAGGGGATATCCAAAAAAATTATATTTTCCGGTGATATCGGACAATGGGATAAACCACTGGTTCGGGATCCTTCTGTTTTTTCTCAGTCTGACTATGTGGTAATGGAGTCGACTTATGGAGACCGGAATCATGAGGATCCGGAAGATGTTGATAAATTGTTTAGTAAAGTCATCAATGATACTGTCGCTAAAGGGGGAAATATTGTTATACCGACCTTTGCGATAGAACGTGCCCAGGAATTGATGTATCATCTCAGCAGGCTGGTCAGGGAGAATGCCATACCTTTTATTAAGATCTTTCTTGATAGCCCTATGGCAGTAGGAGTGACAGATGTGTTCCGGAGACACAAAGACTGCCTGGATAATGAGACCGTAAAGCTCTTTCAGGTGGATGAATCTCCTTTTCATTTCCCTGGAATGAATCTGGTCAGGACTATAGATGAATCCAAGGCAATTAACACCATAAAAGAACCCGTAATTGTACTGGCAGGTTCCGGGATGTGTACAGGGGGGAGGATAAAACACCACCTGGCCCAGAATGTATCCCGGCCGGAGTCGACTCTACTTTTCGTCGGATTCCAGGCATCTGGTACCCTGGGAAGGCTGATTGTAAATGGGATGGAAAAAATAAGGATCCATGGGAAATATTACAATTTTAGAGCAAAAGTTAAACAGATACATGGCTTTTCCGCCCATGCAGACAGAAAAGCTTTGCTCAGGTGGCTCGGACATTTTGAAGCTCCCCCTGAAAAATTATTTGTAACCCATGGTGAAGTAAAGTCAGCTTTTAGCCTAGCAGATGCTGTAAAAAAGAAAAAAGGATGGAATGTAAGTGTTCCGCAGTATTTGGACGAATTTGAGCTTATAAAATAAATTGTAAAGAAGGGAGAAATGAGTATGAAGAAATATTTTGGGGAAGATATCCCCCGACGAAAATTTATGCAGATGAGCCTCAAAGGAGGAGTAGCCATAGCTGCGACTCCTTCACTTATGATGCATCTGCTTTCATGTAAGGGAAAAGAGAAACAAGGTGCTGCTTTAAACCTTGACCCCGTTCTTATGAATAAGACCATCAGTAAAGCACTAGAGAGGGGCGGAGAGTTTGCTGATGTATATTTTGAAAAACGGATCTCCAGGAATATTTTGCTGGAAGAATCCAAGTTCAAAAGTGCAGTCTTTGGAATCAGCCAGGGAGCAGGAGTCCGGGTTATTTCCGGAGACAAGACTGGTTTTGCTTATACGGATGAAATATCGGAAGAAAAACTACTCAAAGCTGCAGAAGTAGCCTCTTATATTGCAAAAGGTTCAAAAGCTATCCATCCTCTAGAAGTCAAATCTGAAAGCCGGCCGTCATTCATCTCTGTTCAAATTTCCCTGGGAGAGGTGGCGGATAAAAAACGTTTGGATGTAATGCAAAGAGCTAATCAAGCGGCTCTTGAATACGATCCCCGTATTAAGATGGCATCAATAAGCTATTATGATGAAGTCAGAGGAAGGACTATTGCTAACAGTGAAGGCCTGCTTCTTAGTGATGAACTCCCGCTTATGTTTTTTATTGTTAATACTCTTGGTGTAGGTAAAAATACGCGGCATATGGGAAGAGAAAGGTTAAGTAAACACATGGGATTTGAGATGTTCGAAAAATATCCCCCTGAGGATGTCGCCCGTACCTGCGCTCGTGAATCAATAGCAATGCTTGCGGCAGAAGATTGTCCCGCAGGTAAAATGGATATTGTTATGCAGAATGGATGGGGTGGAGTACTTGTGCATGAAGCAGTGGGCCATCCTCTTGAAGCCGATAATATTGCTAAGGAAGTAGGAGTGTTTACCGGGAAACTGGGGCAGAAAGTTGCCAGTGATGTTTTTACTATGGTTGACGACGGTAGCCTCAAGAATATGCGTGGTACCATAGATTTTGATGATGAGGGCACTCAGATGAAACGTAATGTCCTTATTAAAGATGGAGTGCTTCAAAAATACATGACGGACATCCTTTCAGCCAAGCAGATCGACATGGAACGAACCGGGAATGGCCGTCGTGAGAGCTTCCGTTATATCCCGATTCCGCGCATGACAAACACATTTATTGAAAAAGGAAAAGATAATCCTGAGGATATTCTGGCATCCACAAAGAAAGGAATATACGTCCAGAGCCTTAGCGGAGGAAGTGTTAATCCGACCACTGGAGTATTTAATTTTACCTGCCGAGAGGCTTACCTGATAGAAAATGGAAAAAAGACTGCTCCAGTCAAAGGAGCAACGCTTATTGGGAATTGTCTCGATATAATCTCTAATGTGGATGCTGTAGGAGATGACCTGGCCTTTGGCCCGGGGATATGTGGAAAAGGCCAGGCTGCTGAGGTTTCAGCGGGGCAGCCGACTGTGAGGATCCGCGGCATTAATGTTGGCGGAAGCAGGGCAAGGAGTTGATCATGGATTACAAAATATTAACAGAAAAACTAGTAAAAAAGTGTTTAGACAAAGGTGTAGATGCTGCTGAAGTGTTTGTCCAAACAGGCCGCAATCTAAGTATTGAAGTCCGTAACGGAGTAGTGGAAACTGTGGAAGAGGCAGCTTCCCATGGAGTCGGTTTCAGAGTATTTCAGAATGGGAGATTGGCGTTTTCCCATTGTAATGATTTCTCGGAATCTTCTCT
>JAUWTR010000298.1 GCA_030614645.1 Candidatus Aminicenantota bacterium | reverse complement strand
TGTATAGTAGCTTGTCCGGTCGACATCAATGTTTATACTGTATCAAAATCATTGGATGGTGAAGCAGTAGATACTTTCTGGAATCGTTTGAACAAAGAGGTGACAAAATGAACAGAGAAAATAAAATTAAAGCCCCAGTAAATCCTTTTCAGCCAGAACCGGCCAGAATTGTCCGCACATATCCGCTAACCGATGATGTTAAATTCTTTCAGATACGGATTGCAGACATGGAAAAGGCTCTTGCCTTTCAATATCAGACAGGACAATTCGCCATGATTTCCGTTTTGGGAGCCGGTGAAGCTCCGTTTTCCATATCATCAACCCCGTCACGGCCAGGGCTTTTGGAATTCTGTATTCGGAAAGCAGGTACAGTGACAAATGCTCTTTTTCAGATGAAAGAAAACAACCTGATTGGTTTGAGAGGCCCTTATGGGAGTACTTTCCCTGTAAAAAAAATGAAAGGCAAAGATATTATAATCGTTATGGGTGGTCTGGGTGCAGCCCCGCTCCGTTCCGTACTGCTTTATTTGCTGGATAACAGGGACCTATTCGGCCGGATTATGCTCCTTCACGGAGCTAAAAGACCAGCTGAAATGCTCCTGCGGGAAGAATTTTTCTCCTTGAAAGAGAGAGAAGACCTGGAATGTTATTTAACTGTTGATGAAGACGATACAGGAGAATGGCCCGCAGATATAGGGTTAGTTACTCAGTTGTTTAAAAAACTTGGCACTATAAATCCTGAAAACACCTTCAGCTTGGTTTGCGGACCCCCGATCATGTACAAGTTCGTGCTTGAAGAAATTTTAAAACTGAACATTCCTAAAGACCAGATCCTCATGACTCTGGAACGCCGGATGAAATGCGGAGTGGGAAAATGCGGCCATTGCGCCATAGATTATATTTACACCTGCCTTGACGGACCTGTTTTTACTTACTGGGATGTCATTCATATGAGAGAGCTCATTTAAGAGGATAATGATGAACAAAGATAAATTGAAAATCGGAATTTATGAACTAACTGGCTGCGCCGGCTGCGCCCTTCTTATCCTTGACTGTGAAATGGAACTTATCGATATTTTTAATGCTGCTGATATCCAGTCGTTTCTTATGGCTAAAAGTGACAATATCGACGGAGAGTTGGATATAGCCCTAGTGGAAGGTTCTGTCACTACAGAAAAAGAGATTGAAGAGTTAAAAGACATCAGAGAGCGGGCAAAAGTAGTTGTTGCCTTTGGCCTCTGTGCTTCTGTAGGTGGCATACAGGCAAGATTTGGAAATAAGGAATGGAAGGAAAATTACAAGAAAATCTATGGGGATATAGAAATGACCCATACCAAGTCTGTCCAATCCCAACCTATAGATGCTTATATCGATGTGGACCTCTATCTGCCCGGATGCCCGGTCGGAAAAGAACAATTTTTACATTTTTTTACCAGGGCATTAAAAGGGGCACCCCCGGAAAAATACCCTCGCCCTGTTTGTGTCACTTGTAAATATAATGAAAACGACTGCCTTTTAAACAAAGGAATCCCCTGCCTCGGGCCTCTGACAGCAGATGGGTGCGGTTCAGTCTGCCCCAACCACAACCTCCCCTGCCAAGGATGTTGGGGACCTGCAGAAGGGGCAAATCCCACATCAGAATTTTTCCTCTTAAAAGAAAAAGGTTTTGATATAGAAGCAATAAAAAAGCGGATGTCCAATTATTCAGGAACAAAACTTGCGGAATTCTTTGAGCAATTTAAAAAGGAGTCAAAATGAAAAAGATAAGTGTAGACCATCTGGCCCGCGTTGAAGGAAACGGCGGTATTTCCGCAACTATAGACGGAAAAATCGTCTCTGATGTGAAATTCTCCATATATGAAGGCCCGCGCCTGATAGAAAAGCTGACTATAGGCAGAACTCCTGAAGAGGATGTCAGTATGTCCCCCCGGATATGCGCTATCTGCAGCGTCTCCCATAAAAATGCAGTCCTGCGAGCTATAGAAAACGCCCTGGATGTTAAAATATCACAAAAATCCTATCTCTTACGCAACTTAATGCATATGGGGGAATTTATAGAAAGTCATTCTCTTCACACTTTTTACCTGGCTCTTCCTGATTTTCTCGGCTTCCCCAATGCCATTGCCATGGCATCCAAATTCGAATTCGAAGTCAAGATAGCACTTGAGATGAAACATTTTGGAAACCATATTATGAAAACACTGAATGGACGTTATATCCATGGTGAAAATGCAGTAATCGGCGGGTTCGGTAAGTATCCTTACAGGGAAGAACTTCTTCAGATAAAAGCAAAAGCCATTCATTTTATGCCCTTTGTCTTTAAGACTGTCACCCTTTTCTGTGGAATCGATTACCCCGACTGTCCTGATTCCCCGACTCTATATGCCTGCTGTGAACCTGGTGATAATAAATTCGGTTTCTGGGGCGATGAGATACTTCTTTCAACCGGAAAGACTGTCCACCGTGATTAGTATAAAAAATTGACCAATGAATTCGTAGTATCTCACTCCTATGCCAAACATAGCCTTTATCAGGACAAACCCTATTCAGTAGGAGCGCTGGCAAGAATCGTAAACCTGGGCGAAAGACTCAAAGGTGAAGCTGGGAAAATGTACAAAAAACATTACAGTTCCAAATGGAAATCCAATCCCTTCTTTCACAATGCCGCCCGCTCGCTTGAGATTCTGTATTCCTTTGAACGGATACCTGAATTGGTAGATGAAATCCTCAAACTTCAAGAAGATACATCAAGAGTAGATTATTCAGCAGAAAATGGTAAAGGAACCGGATTGGTTGAAGCTCCCCGCGGTCTGCTTATCCATCATCATGAAATTACAGAGAAGCTTGTATCTCAGGTCGACATTATCACTCCCACAGCTCAAAATGCAGAGGATATCGAAAGATATTGTCATGTTGCTGCCCAAAAACTGCTGGATGAAGGCAAAGAAGACCAGATCAGAGACCGGATGGATATTATCGTCAGAGCCTTTGACCCCTGCATCAGTTGCTCCGCTCATATGGCGGAGGTCAGGAATGCCCCCAAAAACAATTGGAAAATACAGCTTGAAGAAGTAACTCAGAAGGGTGATCCTGCTTTTATCGGAGTGGGTAATCCAACTCTGTCCGATGATGGAGCTGGGATAAAGCTGGCAAGGAAATTAAAAAATGCTGGAATTCAGGATGTTCTGCTTGAATCAGAAATCGAGCAAGATGAAGACCTTTGGACAAATGAAAGCGACCGGCCGCTTATTTTGCGTGATTGTGTTTGCTTTAATGAAGATCCCGGCAAAGTAAATCTACTGCCTGTGGATTTAATACTAAATAACATCTCTCTAAGCCAAAGAATTATTCCAACAATAT
>JAUWTR010000325.1 GCA_030614645.1 Candidatus Aminicenantota bacterium | reverse complement strand
AGACAACCAATCAAATGACCGGATGTATGACTGGAGTGTTAATTTTATCTCAGCCTGAGTCGAATGGTACCTCTTTTACGGAAAAAGACAGTGAGAATAAAAACATTGATCCTTCTGCTTTTTATTCTGGCCGGATCATGCGGTATAGCAAATGCTCAGCCGGACAAACATTTTTACAATATAGACAATGAGGTCGATCTCAACGGAACTATCCAAAAAATCATTATACAACCACTATATAAAGACAGGTCGCCTTTTCTTATTATTACGTTAGCTGAAAAAAAGACAAATAAAACATATACGGTGGAAATAAGTCCTACCTGGTTTTTTGAAAAGGATTTCCATAAGGGGGAGAGCTTGCATGTGACCGGATCACTTACAGCAAAAGGCAAACAAAACATAGTTATGGCCCGGATGGTAAAATTCGGAGGCGAAATAATTGTTTTACGCGATAAACACGGCTTTCCCAATTGGCGCGGCAGCCGCTGGCAGAAAAGGCGCGGGGAGAAAAGGTAAAAAGCTTTGAGGGGGAAGAATTTTTTTTTATTTTTCTACCTTCCCTTTCTGGGCATTATGATAATTTTTTTTATATTCTCATCGTTAAACAGAACTCATGTAAAAAATAAAGTCGAAGACCTGGTCAGGGAGCAGATTCAAGCTACCGCCGGAATTCTGAAAGCTGATATGGCTCATTTTTTGGGTGAGGATTATTCGGCTGAGGATATTTTTGGACACTATTCCAGAGAAAAAAATATTTATTATATGGCTCTCCTGGATGAAAAAAAACAAGTCTTGGCCTGGCGCTCCCGCTTTGACGGCTACCTCCCACTTTCAATAGAGACCTCCGAAGAAAAAGAATCCTGGATCATTGATTCACCGGCAGGGAAAATTTTTAACTTTTTCTCTTCTTTCTCTACAGGTGAGAACAAAACTTACTTTCTTTACCTCGGCTACTCTCTTTATAACCTGGAAGAGATACTAGCCCTTACCCGGAAAAACTTTTTCATTATTTTCTTTTTATTCTGTTTTGCCGGGATTGTTTTCTTTATCGGCCTCTATTTCCTGCAAGGCCGTTATCTCGCCAATAAAAGAGAGGTCGTTGAACATAAAGAGGAAAAAGAGAAGTACCGTGAGATATTAGCTTTTACCTCCGGGGTGGCGCATGAGATAAAAAATCCTTTAAACAGTTTATCTTTGCTTTTTGAAACTCTTCACAAAAAAGTTCCTTGTGGCCTACAGGAGGAAACCTCTCTGGGGAAAGCGGAAATTCAGAAAATTGCAAACATCATCGACCAGTTTTCCGCTTCTTTAAAACCTTTTAAGCTAAATAAAAAAACATTTTTGTTTAAAGACCTAATCATGGAAGTATGGAATTCCCTAAATCAAGAAACCCAAAGCAATACAGTTGATCTGCGTTATTCGCAGGATTGCCCGGTAGAATTATATGCAGATATTGGATTAATAAATCAAGCCCTTTATAACCTGCTCAGAAATGCTCTGGAAGCAACTGATGCCGGTCATATATTTATCCATGCTATCAGACAGAAGAAAAAAGCAAAAATAACCATTACTGATCAGGGTATAGGAATTCCGGAACAGGACCGGGAGAATATTTTTGCCCCGTTTTTTTCCCGCAAGAAAAAAGGAATGGGAATAGGCTTATTTCTCACTAAAAAAATCATCGAAGCCCATGAGGGGAAAATCCAGGTTGAAAGCTCTTCCGGAGAAGGGACGACTTTTTCGATTATTATCCCGGAGGCGTAATATGAGCAAAGCTACTTTATTGATAGTAGAGGACAATCCTCTCCAGCGCAGACTCATCAAAGAGAATTTGGAAGCAGAGGATTATGTTGTATTTGATGTTTCTACCGGGAAAGAAGCATTAGATATCATGAAAGATTTTCCTGTTGATATTGCCATTGTAGACTATAAGCTTGAGGACGAGACCGGGATAGATGTTATTGAACACATGCTGGAGCAAAATCCCCTGATCACTCCAATCATGGTGACAGCCCATGGCAACGTCGAAAATGCAGTAGCAGCTCTTAAGAAAGGAGCTTATGATTTTATTGCCAAGCCTATCAACTTTTCAGAATTTCTTCCGGTCATTGAAAGAGCCCGGGAAAGGCAAAAACTCCGCAAAGAAGTCAACCACCTGCAGAATACGCTGGAAGAAAATTTCGGTTTTAAAAATTTTATTTTTTCCTCCCCTCAAATGGATGAAGTGGCCCTCCTTATCAATAAGGCAGCAACGTGCAAGGCAACGATTTTGATCTCTGGGGAAACAGGCACTGGAAAAGACCTGGTGGCCAGAACAATCCATTATTCTTCCCCGCAGAAGAAAGGCCCTTATCTGGCCATAAATATCCCCTCCTTACCGGAGACTTTGATTGAAAGCGAGCTCTTTGGAGCGGAAAAAGGGGCTTTTACCGGCGCTCATGAGCGGAAAATAGGAAAATTTGAAGCCGCCTCCGGAGGTACGCTTTTTCTGGATGAGATCGGCGACCTCTCTCCCCAGGTCCAGGTCAAACTGCTTCGTTTCCTGCAGGAAAAAGAATTCTATCGGCTGGGCTCAGCCAGCCCAATAAAGTCAGATGTAAGGATCATCGCTGCTTCTAATAGAAACCTGGAAAAAATGATGAAAGAAGATAAATTCCGTCAGGATCTGTTTTACCGGTTAAATGTGATCCGCATTCATATACCTCCCCTAAGGGAACGCAAAGAAGATATCCCACCTCTTGTCGATTATTTCATCCGGAAATACAATAAAAGAGAGGGGGGGGAAATCGAAGGCATTTCAGCCGAGGCAATGAATCTGCTGATGCAACACTCTTTTCCCGGGAATATCCGTGAATTGGAGAGTGCTATAGAGCGGGCAGTGGTTTTTTGTGAAGGCAGTGACATCGCTACTGCCGACCTCCCCCTGGATGTAAAAGAAGCAAGGAAAGAAGACATTATCTCTGACGAGAACTTATCCTTGAATGAAAAGGTAGGCCACATTGAAATGCAAGAAATAAAAAAAGCCCTCAACAAGACTGGCGGAGTAAAAAGCAAGGCTGCCCGAGTTCTGGGTATCACAGAGCGTATCCTGAGCTATAAGATGAAGCATTACGGGATTCCTTCATAATTCTT
>JAUWTR010000244.1 GCA_030614645.1 Candidatus Aminicenantota bacterium | reverse complement strand
TGCCGTCATCAGCTAAAGATACAATCTCAGTAGCTATCATTTCTCCTTTTTTATCCCAGAAGCAGGTGGTTTTTTTGCGGGCTCCATCCCCTTCCAGGCTGTGGCCGATAGCTTCATGAAAAAAGGTTCCACACTCTCCCTTGGCCATAACAATCGGGTATTCCCCGGCCGGAGCATCCTCAGCAGGCAGCATTGCCACAGCCATTCGGCCGGCTTCCTCTGCTAGTTCTGCGGCAAGTTTCAGGTTGTAATGTTCATAGCCCAGGGTCCCTCCTTTGTAAGCATAACCGCTGCTTCTCTTCCCTTTTTCCAAAGCACTTACAAAGACGATCAGGCGGGTTAAGGTTTGCACGTCATTTACCAGGAGGCCTTCAGAATTAGCGATTGTTATTTCTGTATTAGAATCACTGTAGCTTACATACACTTGGCTGATGCTTTTGTTATAATCACGGGCTGTAGAATTGGCTTTCCAGAGAAGCTTTGCTTTCTCAGCGGGGACTATACTGTCCGGGGATGTTTTGACCATATAATAAGAGGGGATTTTTTGCTTTATAAGGTCAAAATCCTTTTGCTTGGCTTTGCCGGAGGCTATTAGGCCTGCAACCCGGGCTGTCTCTTTAAGTTTATCAAGGCTCAGGTCATCGGAATGGGCATAGCCTGTTTTTTCCCCATGGAGAACGCGGATACCGACTCCCATATCTACTCCTCTCCTGGCAGATGAAATTTTATCCTCATCCAAACCGATATTATTATTTACGGTGTGCTCTATATATACTTCCGCAAATTCGCCTCCGTTTTGTTTTGCGATTGAAAGCAGTTTTTTCAGTTCTTCTTGACCTAATTGGGTGTCACTTAAGGTGGAATGAACTGGATGTGGATATATATTCATAAAACACCTCCAACTATAATATTTTCTAATTTTATGATCTTACTCATCTTAATATCTCTTAATCCATTATTGTGATGAAGTCAGATAAATTTGCAACTGCCGTGTACCGTATTTTATCCCACTTATACATAGGACCTGTTTGGCCCTTGATATCAACCATCAGGGTATTGCCCCAATCGAATAAATAGTGTTTATACATTTATCTCACCCTCCTGCGGGTCATAACAGGTTTTTCAAATGAGCCCAGATGAATGAAAATCCCCTCGCCTTTCTGGCCCAATCCGAAGTCTATTCGAATCGCACCTACAATAGGGACCAGGAGCCTTACGCCAAAACCAAAACCGCCAATAAAATTATGGGCTGCAAACTGATTCCCCTTATTCCAGCCGATGCCCAGATCTCCGAAAAGACAAAGCTGTAAGCCCAGCCGGTAATGGATGTTTAAAGGCAGTACTATTGGACGAGGTTTGAGAAGGGTGATCCGGTACTCAATCGTATTGAGAAACTGGTTTTTTCCTCTTCTGGCAGCATATTTCCATCCCCGTATGGTATTAGTGCCTCCTATTCCGAAAAGCTGCCAGGGAGCGACCTCTTCTCCCACTTTTCCTGTCCGCAAAGTGAGCAGGGAAAAAAGGGCTAGAGAGTGACGCTCCCAATAGGGCAGAGGATAGTAACGCCTGATGTCTATATCTGTTTGCCAAAAATTGCTGGAATGTTTGAACAGATGTATATCGCGTGAGATCGCAATTTCATTCCACCAACCCTGACGGGTGTCGGAAATAGCATCCCGGTTGTCGTATCCAAGGTAGAATCCGATCCGGGATGTAGTATCAATATTATCCGCTGATAAGGTAACTCCAGCAATATCACTTTGAATATTTAAGGATTCAAAAATGCCGCCAAATCTGCCGTTCTCTCCTAAGTGGCTGCCGATCCTTAGATAAAACTCATTTGCTTTTTCATGAAAGTCTCCGATAAGGCTAGTCCGGTCACGATAATAGTATTCCAGTTTATATCCTAAATGGTTTCCAGATATCCAGGGATTTATAAGCCACAACTCCCCGGTTTTGGCTTCTCCGAACAAAACGCGTGCGGACATGAATATATCCCTGCCAAACAGGTTTGGTGATATGAGGCTGCCGCCTCCAGAAAAGCCGTTTTCTTCAGTTATTGAAAGGCTGGGGGAGGGGATGAAAGAAGGCGTTTCCGCAAAACTGTAGGTCAAAATAATACCGTCTTCTTCAATAGACAGTTGAATATTTATGCTGCTAAAAATATCCAACAAATCAAGGCGTTTGTATTCTTTAGCTAAATTCTCCTTAAGCAAGGGATTGCCGGTTTTAGAGAGAAGCTCGCGTGTGACAATATATTTTTTTGTGTGTTTTAATCCCTCGATCCTGATTTCTTTAATAATCCTGCCATAAGGGTTCTCGGGATTTTGTTGAGCATAAAGGGAAATGTTTAAAAGATAGAGACCTAGATAGAAAAAGCGGAAGAAAATCTTGGCAAAAGATTTTCCAGTTGTCATAATCCAGGCTAGTTTACAACTTCAGGCTCGCTGGTAAACTCAAGTACAACTACTGTATCGATAGGATCAGGTTGTGTTCCCGGCAGGGAAATAACAGCTTCTTCCTCTGTGTAATCTGTAGCAAGCTGAGCATCAGGGTCACTTAGAAGATATACGCTCTCTGCCTGGCTCTGCAGGCCTGGCACATGCAGCTTACCGTCAGCAGGCCAGTCAAATACATGCAGATAAAGTTTTCCCGGCTTGACTGTACAGCGGCCCCAAGCGAGGCTTTTAAACAAGCTGGCTGTAGTACCGTAAATGCTCTCGCTATTTAGCTTCATCCACTTGCCGATCGCCTCTAATCTATCGATAGAGGGCTGAGGAAACAGGCCTTCGGCTGTAGGGCCGACATTGAGGAGGAAATTGCCGCCTTTGCTGGCGATATCGACCAGTTTTTGGATAAGGTCCTGGGTGGATTTCCAGTTGTCATCATTTTTGTTATATCCCCAGTGATCATTCATGGTCATGCATGTTTCCCAGTCATAGCCCAAGCCGGTTGCCGGGATCTCCTGTTCCGGAGTGCCGAAATCCCCGGCAGAAGTGGCCGGATCAAAAGTGCCGGCCATTCCTTCTCTGCCGACGCTTACCCGGTTGTTGATGATAATGTCAGGCTGCAGAGAGCGAACAAATTTGTATACATCCTCTCCATAATCCGCAGTCCAGGTGTTCTCCCATTCCCCGTCAAACCACAAAACACCTATTTTGCCGTAATTGGTCACCAGCTCTTTTACCTGGCCTTTCATGTGCTCAACATATCTATCCAGGTCAGCGCCCTCAGAGGACCTGTCCTCCCATTTTCGGCGGGGGAGGTAATCCGGATGGTGCCAGTCCATGATAGAATGATACCAGCACATTTTGATGTCTTGTTTCCGGCACTCTTCGGCAAGTTCTTTCATGATATCACGCTTGAAAGGAGTCGCATCCATGACATCATAATCTGTCAGTTCAGAATCAAAAAGAGAAAAGCCGTCATGGTGTTTTGAGGTTATGACGATATATTTCATTCCAGCGTCTTTAGCCATACTTACCCAGGCAGCAGGGTCGAATTTTATGGGATTGAATTGAGGGGCAAATTTTTCATATTCCTTAACAGGGATTTGAGCAGTGGTCAAAATCCATTCAGCATGCTTGGTCTCGCCTTCCCATTCGCCGGCAGGAATAGCATATAATCCCCAGTGGATAAACATCCCGAAACGGGCATCCCGCCACCAGGCCATCCGCTCATCTCTCTGGGCTTTGGTCTCCTGGGTCAATTCTGCCTTTCCATTCTCCGCTACATCAACTTTTTCCTGCTCTCCCTCACAGGCTGTAAACCCGATTAGAAGGGATAGGAAAACAACAAAGCAAATAAATTTCCCGTAAAAACTCGTTTTTGTCATGATAGACTCCTTTTTAATATATCGTAATAAACAAGAATTCTTTCTACATAACGGACAGGTTCTGTTCCTCTGGCATATCCGTATTTTGCATCCTGGTAATACTCCGGGAACCTTAAAAGT
>JAUWTR010000232.1 GCA_030614645.1 Candidatus Aminicenantota bacterium | reverse complement strand
TTTCGCCATGGCCGCTCATCCTTGCATAAAGAACTAAGGTGGCAATTGCATGGGAAACAAATCCCATAAAGTATGTTGTTATGCCCAAAAGCCACACCCACCCCACTGGCATGTCCACACTGTTGAGATAAACCTTATAATACGCATACAGGGCCAAACAGAGGAAAAATACGTAACTCATCAATGAATAAAAGCCTGCGGAAAAAGCGCGCTTGGAAATGAGTTCATCCCGTTCGTCTTTCATGAGTGTTTTTCTGCTGGATTTAATCCGGGTTAAGATCAGCATGAGAAAATAACTTATAAATCCAACTGTAAAGACCGCACGAGTGAGGTCAACTCTTGTGTCATTATCTAGAAAAGTTTGAGGCCCTCCCTCCAGAAAAAAAATGATATAAGCTGTAATCAGGGCTACACCCCAGATTAGCAGGCCCCAAATGGCCCGTTTTTTTAACTGCGTCATGATAACCTCCTTGTTAGTTTTAGCAGTATATATGCAATTAGTTTGAAACACATTACATAATGTAAGTTATTTATTTCTATTTGTCAAGTTTTTTTTACATTAGCGGCCAAATAAATTTGCTATTCCCGTTTCCGCCTTAATCTTCCTGTCAACCAAAATGGCATTACACACGTTTTTATATATGATATGTTAAAATGTTAGGAAAAAAGAACCGAACAAAAAATGGACGAACAAGCTCAAGTTAAATCAGCCCAGGGTGGCGACCAGGAAGCATTCCACTGGTTGTTTGACAGAAATAAACAAAACATATTTGCGATTGCCTACAAATATACGAATAACCGGGAGGACGCTGAAGATGTATTGCAGGAAACTTTTATTAAAGCATTCTATCATCTTAAAAAATTTCATCATTCAGAGGACACAAATTTTTCCTCCTGGCTGTGTCGGATTTGTATTAACTCAAGTATCGATTTTTTAAGAAAAAAGAAAAAAATGAAAATTAATAAATTCGCTACCGATAATATTGAAACTACGCCCCTTCAAACCAAAGCCTCTAATCCCGAAAAATCCACTCACCTGCAACAAGTAAAAGAAAAAGTCGACTCAGCATTGAATAAATTGACTGCAAAACAAAGAATGATTTTTATTCTCAGGCACTACCAGCAAATGACTACTAAGGAGATAGCCGAATATATGGACTGTTCACAGGGGAGTATTAAAAAACAGCTTTTCCGGTCCATCTCAACCCTAAAAGAGCATTTGAAAACTTTTTTACAGGAGACTGACTATGAAATGCAAAAAATATAGGGAACAGATCATCCTTCGCCATTATGGCGAGCTTTCAAAAATAGAAAGCAATAAATTAGAAGAACATCTTAAGCTATGTCCGGAATGTGCTGAAGAGCTTAAATCTACGTATGAAGTCTTTAGCTTGATGGATAAGGCGGAAGTAGAAGATATTCCTCAAGCCGACTGGAATAAATGTTGGGGAGGGATCAATACTCAGATACAGAAACCGCAACACAAATCAGAACCATTCTCCCTTTTTCCTCGCTGGGCCCCGGTCGCAGCAGTAGCTGTGTTTGTTTTTGCGCTTGGGATTGTCTTGGGCAGGTTCTGGCAAACAGAAAAAACAATCCTCGATTTCCCTCCTCCACATTCCCGCAATTATTTAGATATATCTCTTCAGGAACACTTCGACAACCTTAAACCGCTGCTGATCGAATATGCCAACTACTCTCCTGGTGTCACTAATGGAGACCAGATCGTAATGGATAGAAAGATGGTTCAAGGTCTACTCATCCAAAACTTTTTACTGATGAAAACACTCGCCAAAAACAATCCGGGTTCAGCCCTGCTGCTGGAGGATATTGAACTTGTATTAAGGGAGATAACCAACCTGGAAAGTGGTGATAATTTTACCCAATCTTTGATCAAAGAGCTTATAGATCAAAGAGACATCCTTTTTAAAATGGAAATTTTACAAAAAATTTAGGAGGCAATCCGATGAAAAAAATTAAACTTTTAGCTGCATTTTTAGCCTTAATCATGCTGTACGGCGGGCTTCTTACAGCACAACAAACAAAAAAAGATAAAGAAATCTATGAGAAAGCCAAGCAATCTATATACCAGAAAGACTGGGATGCGGCTATTAAAGGATTTGAGGCCATAGTAGAGGAATTTAAAAACAGCAGTTATCAGGACGATTCTCTTTATTGGCTGGGGTACAGCCTGGACAAAGTAAGCCGCAGCCTGGATGAACTCGAGCACCAATTGGAACTTAAAGAAAAGGCTCTGGATCATCTAAACACTCTTATCGAAGGATACTCCCTGAGTGCCTGGGCTGATGATGCCAGAGTGCTCAGAGTGAAGATCGCCGAGGAGCTGGTTAATAAAGGCATATCAAAATACCGCGCCTATATCAATGGCTCTCTCCTTGAATCTCTGGAAGGATTAAAGGAATTAGAAGGGGTCAAAGGATTAGAAGGACTTGCAGCACTGTATGAAAAGGAATCCCACCTTGAAGCGCTCAAGGAATTAGAAGTAAACCTGGATCTAAAGGTAGATATCCTCTTAAAAAATGAAATCGATCCTGAAATGGAATTAAAATTAATAGCTCTTGATGCCCTCCTGGGAATGGATGAAGAGAAAGCCTTTCCCCTGCTGAGTAAAATCGCAAAAGAAGGAGAAAGTGCTGAATTAAGAGAAAAAGCCTTATTTGTACTCAGCCAGTCTGAAAATCCTAAAGTCATACCGCTTCTAATCGAGCTTGCCACCAAAGACTCCAGCGAAAAAGTCCGGGAACAGGCCTTATTCTGGCTCGGCCAAAGAAGAGATGAGGAAAGTATCAAGGCTCTTATCCGCATCTATGACAAAGAAAAAGATATCAAGTTTAAAGAAAAACTTATATTCTCCTTATCTCAACACAGAAGTAAAAAAGCCTTAGATAAATTAATAGACATAGTTAAAAACGAGCAGGATAAAAAAGCCAGGGATCAGGCAGTGTTCTTTTTAGGGCAGAGAGGGGAAAAAGAAATTTTAAATACCCTAATTGATCTATACAAAAAAACAGATGATATCAAATTCAAGAATAAATTGATCCATTCCATCAGTCAGAATAAAAGCGATGAGACTGTATCCTTGCTGATCGACTTGGCCAGAAAGGAGAAGAATCCCGAATTAAAAAAACAACTTATCTTTTGGCTTGGTCAATCAAAAAGCGAAAAAGCTTTGAAATACCTTAAAGAAATCATTGAAAAATAAAAAAGGATAAGAAAAAAAGATGAATACAAAAAGAAAAAACATAAACACAGCTATTATCTCAGGTATATTTTTTCTGGCATTGACTATATTCCCGGGATATGCAGGCCAAGATTTATTAGAAGGCAAGGTTATATACTTAGATAAAAGCGGGAAATCTTTAGAGCAAAAAATATCATCAGCTGTAAATGAATTTAAAAAGGATCATAGCGACGCTAGTTTTTTTATAGGTTACATTTTTCAAAGCAGACACCAAATCCATATGGGTGATAGATCAGACTCCCCTACCTCTTTTGGAATTACAACCAGGGACGGAGAGATCAAGATAAGCAGAAGCTATAAGGGAAAGGAAAAAACCGGCTATTCCATTTATACAGAAGATGAAAAAAGTGGTCCTATAGGCCTCATTCTGCTTTACAAGCTTTCAGGTAAAAAGGCTGAGATGTGTGATGCTGTCCTGATGGATCTGGAAAGAAGTTATGAATTTAAAAAAGAGCCCTTATTCTGGCTGGGAAATACTGAAAATTGGGAAAGTTTTAAACTTCTAAAAGATTCTTTCGAATCCGGGATTGAGGACCTTCAGGATTCACTTCTCTTTGTTATCAGCTCACATGACGGTACAGAGGCAGGCAAATTTCTCCACAGTACAGCCCTTGGGAAATATCCAACAGATATCAGAAAAAATGCCATCTTTTGGATAGGTAATCTCAAAGATGATAAAAGCATTGATTATCTTAAAGAGATCTATAAAAAATCAAAAGAAAAAGAGCTGAGAGAACAGGTAATCTTTGGCCTTAGCCTATGCGACCATGATGATGCGGTAAAAGAAATGATCAGAATCGCCCGCCAGGACAGC
>JAUWTR010000045.1 GCA_030614645.1 Candidatus Aminicenantota bacterium | reverse complement strand
GCCAGTAGGTCAAAGTTGATCGGCTGATACCGGCTTCTCTTGCTATTTCGTATTGGGGTTTTTCACCCAACAAAACTTTTTTTATCACAGCTTTTTTCATTTCAATAGAGTATCTCATAAATATCATCTCAATGCCCCAATTTTTAGTTCTCACTGAAGGCGACATCTATCCTGACACAGGGGGATAATGACATGACACCAATTTCCTTGACACCAATTTCCAATTTCAACCACAAGGCGTTGAAGGCCAAGCGCTTGATATTGCCCCAACATTCAACATCGATGGGCAGCAACCTTGCGGGCGATAAGCATTATGACCAAGTGGTCTTCCATGCGGGCGGTATGCAAGACGCCTACACAGATAACTCTGGAGTTTTCGACTTTGACCACACGCCCTTTTTTGTGGATGCCTGGAATACCAGCGAAGTCTATTTCAATGCTGCTGTGAAATATCACATCGCCGATTATCGGCCCCTCTGGGCAGAGTTTGACATCTGATCGCTCAATTGATTTTGCTATATTAAAGGGGTCAAATCTACTCTTGTCTCTTACTAATTTTTATTGTATAAGTATAGTATGTCCAGACCATTAAGAATACAATATCCAGATGCTTGGTATCATGTGATGAATCGTGGTAGGAGAGGCTGAATGATACGCTAAAAGGTGTAGGTAAAGCATTTGGGATCGATAAAAACAGCACAGTTGGAAGCGTTGTAGAAAGAGTAAAACGCGAGATGGAGAAGAATAAAAATATTAGTAAACGAGTCAAAAACTTAAAGGATATATTAGAAAAGAGCTAAGAGTAGATTTGACCCCTTTCCTGTATAACGATAACTTCCCAGGCACTGCTTCATCTTCTGGCATGGTTGCTTCTAAAAACACCTTGAATGACTCCCATCCTCAGAAAGCACGGGAAGAAAGGGGACAGGCCGGAAACACATCATGTTCAAAAAAACGGGACAGGAAAAAAAATTGTCGAAATCAATCATCGGTAAAGTTTTAAAAAGGACCTGAGAAATAAAAATAAAAACTGATCCCCAACCTGTCAAAAGCATTAAACGAATAGCTGTAGCCTGGTTTGGATTCCCGGTAACCGGGGGAATAAACAGGTTTATAAATTTTGCTAAGGCATGCCGGTTTTATGATATACAAGTAGATTTTATCAGCCTAGCCGAGACCCTTATCGAATGGGATTATATTAAGAAAAGAGTTCTTTATTTTGATTCCCCTGGCAGCCAAAAATGGGATTGTGTTATGCTGCCCGGAGCAGGAGCAAGTCCATCTCATTTGAGAAAATTATCCTGTCTGAAAGATCCCAGATTCGGTACCAGGGTACAACATATATTAAACGATACTACATTGAAATCAAGGTTTCTTGAGGCAAACAAATATTTCTCACCCGAAATAGTCATAGCAAATAATTCTCATTGGAGTATAGAAGAACTCAGGGAGATTGAGGCGGAAAGGCATTTAATCCTTCCCGGAGCTGTAGATGTGGAATTATTCAGCCCTTCCATAAAGAGTTTTGACAGGAATAAAATAATAATAGGAAATTATATCAGGAAGAATCCTTCATTTTTTTTGAAAGTATTTTCCAAACTTCCCGATAACTTTTTTGCCCATCTATATGGAAATGTAGATAATATAGATAAAGATATACATCACAGGTTAAGTAAGAATAAGAGAATATTCTTAAAAGGTCCCTTGTTCAACTACAAGTTAAGAGACTTCTATAGGAGTTTGGATTTATTGATAACTTCGGATACAGGAGCCGGTTGGTGTAACCCGGCTGCCGAAACCATGTCTTGCGGCATTCCGGCAGTATTATCCCCACATGGTACCATTGATTTTGCCAGGCATATGTTTAATTCTTTGGTTTTAACTTCGTTGAGTGTTGATGAAGCAGTTAAGTATATACATATTTTGGCGGAAGATTCTTCATTGAAGAGGACTATTTCGGACAATGCCCGTAAATCGATGTATAATTTTTCCTGGAATGTTTATACGAAGAAAATGCTGAATTTTATTTCGGAGCCATTGAAAAAATAAAAAACCTCCTTTATAATACTTCTATGATACTAGTTAACAAGAGAATTTGTGCCGGATTAACCGCAGGGAGGTCATTTTTTGAATAGCGCCACAGCCAGGATTCTCTCAATTGTAGGAATGCACCGTTCAGGGACATCCCTTATCACTAACTGGTTGGCAAGCTGCGGTCTATATATCGGGGATGATCTGATCCCATCTCATCCTACTAATCTTGCCGGACACTTTGAGGACAAGAGCTTTGTACGACTACATAGAAGAATTCTGGCTGAAAATAAGGTTGATTTCCTCGTCACTCGTCATAACTCTATTACTGTGAATTCTAAATATTTTGCCCAAGCTAAAGAACTGGTTCATAAAAACAGGAAACATGCCCAGTGGGGTTGGAAAGACCCAAGAACTGCGTTGTTCCTTGAGTTTTGGAAAAGTATTCAGCCCGGCCTGAAAATTTTAGCCGTATACCGTCCTTTCACCCAGGTTGTAGACTCACTTTTACGTCGTGAACCACTGCGTCCCGAAATTAAACGCGGGGTCCCTAATGGTCTCAGGTGGACACTTAAAGTGAAATACTCATTTTTTAATGTACCTTTACTGCGTCTTTTCCTTTGCGTCTGGGATCACTATAATAACAATATAATTTCTTTTGCTAGAAAATATCCGCATGATTGCCTGGTTATTCGTATCGATGATCCGGCTCCATATTCACGGCAAATCATCGATTTTATGAAACGTGAATGGAATTTCTCCTTGGAACATGGGAGTTTAAGGGATATCTATGTGCCCGGTCTCTTGAAGGTTGATCTTTTGAAAGGTAAAAGGGTTCTGCTTTCTCTACTGTATTCAAAGTGCTTGGATACATACCGCAAGCTGGAGGAACTGCGCCGGCAGAGCCTACAGAGACTCTCATGAATTGTAATACAAATACCCATGGGAAGGGTAAACGAGACCTCTTACCTATGGTTCACATCTCTGTTCTTAATTGGAACGGATACGCCCATACAATCTCCTGCCTGGCCTCCCTGGTGGGATTAGACTATCCGAATTTTAAAATAATAGTAGTTGATAACAACTCCCGTGATAATTCGGTCCGTTATATCCGGGCCGCCTATCCCGATATAATTATCATCTGTGCGGAAGAAAACCTTGGTTATGCCGGGGGACACGAATTAGCCCTGAACCTGGCCCGACAGGCAAATGCCGATTTACTGTGGCTGGTTAACACCGATATGGAATTCAAGACAGACACCCTGGCGGAATTGGTCTATGCTTACCTCCGCAGAGGCGAAGGTATATACGGGAGCTTGCCCCTTCATAGCCATGATCATTCTCGCATCGGGTTTACTGCCTGGGCCGTTGACGTAAACGGCAAACCTGAATTCAGCAGGAAAGTCCTGGCCTGGGATCAGCCCTACCGGGAAATCTTGGACAGCGGTCTTAGTAATGCTAAAGAAATTCAAGTAGCAAATGTACACGGATGCAGTATGATGATTCCATTATCTGTTGTAAAAAATCATGGATTTATGGATAACTCATTCTTTCTTTATACGGAAGAGTACGATTACTGTTTTAGACTGGCAAAATCAGGTCTGCCATCGTTTATCGTCCTCTCTTCGGTGGTTCTACATGAGCGAATGAGCAATTCCAAATATTCTCAAAAACTCAAAACAATTCTTGAACACTACTATATGACTCGTAATTTCCTGGTTCTGAAGAGAAGACATTGGGGTTACAGGGCATGTTTTGGAGAGATACTCAAAAAATTAAAACGATCCTTGAAACTCCGGGCAAAATTCATGTTTTCATCCCACAAATTCTCTGCTTTATGCCCGAAGCATTATTATCGGTACCTTGGTGTTCGTGACGCGCTGCTGCTGCGCATGGGTAAAACCATTAAACCCGGGGATTTCCTGGATGAATCCGTTTCCAAACCAGATTCGTTTCCAGCCGAGAATAGTATTGTAGACAAGATGCCTATAACCAATCTGAATTATAAGGAGAAATAGAATGACAGGTGCTCCAGGTAATAAAAACATTGTTTTACCAAAAAATCTTTTTAACTCTATCAACCGGAAGCATTCCCATGAAGTTAATCAAGACAAACAGGGCTTAATGTGTTCTGTAATTATTCCTACCTTAACTCTTTCCCATGATGTGGCGGAAATACTAAATTTGCTCTTAAGGGAGAAAGAGCTAATTAAAGAAATAATCATCATCATCGATGCTCCCGAAGTAAATATCGAAGATATCCCGGATCATTTCAAAGTAGAAATTGTCAGAATTTTCAATACCGGGAAACGAATGGGAAGTGCGGTTGCCAGGAATGTTGGCATGGATGCAGCCATAGGGGATGTTATCTTGTTCCTGGATTCGGATTGTCGGCCCGGTGAGGGTATTGTCCGTTCCCACCTGGAACGATATTCAGACTGTGATATTGTGGCTATCGGAGGAATTATCGATTTTGTCGGTAACTCCTCTATCCAATCCCGACTGGTAAAAAACTGCTCTTTACTCGATTCATTCTCTCAAGCGGAACGTTACGAAACATTGTGGTGGAATCCTACTGCAAATTTCTCAGTTCGAAGAAAAGCTTTAGGAGATATTCGGTTTGATAGTGATTTTCCCAAAAGAGGCGGTGGTGAAGATGTATATTTCGGCATGCAATTGAAGCAAAAAGGGATAATTGCCGCTGAACCGAAGGCAGTGATAAAACATCCTGTCTGGCCTGGCTGGTTGAATGTACTGCGCCGCTTTTTTCGGTGGGGATGGGCAGAGAGCATCCTGACCGGTAAAGCAACCGGAGCATCCGATTCGAGTGTTATAACTGTCCGTCGTGAGCTATCGCATGTTTCGATGGTTTTTCTTTCAATAATATTTTCTATTCTACTCTTCCTCATATTTGGATATAAAACCATCTGGTTCATTCCTCTGGGGGTGTTTATAGGCTGGGAAATACCTATTATTTTATCACCAAAAAGAAAAAAACCGATCCTGGATGAGATCGCCGACCATTTCTTTCAATTCGTATTTGATCTTGGAAGCACTCTCGGCCGCCTGGTCCCAAAAAGATGGTCTGCAATAAACGCCAGGGCTGTCTTTTCCCAGGACAATATATATGCTTTGTGGGAAAAAAACCAGCTTTGCGAACGGGGTGCATTCCTGGGCGGATTTATTGTATTTCTACTAAGCATAAAACTTGGATAAATGAGTAAAGATCATAGAAAATATAAAAACTTGCCCGGTAAAAGAGCGGATCATAATGACTGTCTCGCGGATGTGAAGCGATTTTTTACCACCGGGTGCGGTAGGTCCGGGAACACATTGCTCCACTTTCTTTGCGATACCGGATTCAAAAACACCTTCAAAACCAATGACGAGCATGTTCCGACAGAACCGTTAACCGAATTAGGGGTGCCGATAGAGGAGAATCTGGAGTGGATACTCTTCAAAGACCCGAAATATATCGCCACGGATCCGGTTCCGGAGGAGGTGCGGCTGAGGGAATTCCTGGCTCTACTGGATAACCACCCGGTCTATGCAGCTTGTATGATGCGGGATCCACGAGGCGCTCTCCTGTCCCGTAACCCGATGTATAGACCGCATATATACCAGAACCAACCGTCTTTCTGGATCAGGGCGGCAAAAGCTATTCAACAATTACGTTTCCACAAGAAGGTGATAGTCTTGCGCTATGAAGACCTCCTTGGCAACCCTGATTATATCCAGCAGCAAATGATGTATAAATTCGGTTTTAAGCTGCGGTTGCCGTTCTCCCGCTGTTGGAAAGAATTCGATAAAAATGATTCCGGAAGTATCAAAGCCATGCATGGAGCCAGACCTATCGATCCATCCCGGGCGAAGCCGTGGAAGATTGCGCTGCGGGAAAACCGAGACCACCTCCGCAGAATGTTCGCTCAGAAGCCGGAAATGGTGCCGTTGATGGAAAGTTTCGGCTACGTATTTGATGGATTCGGGGATTAAGAGGAACCCGATGATCGTCGTGACAACCCTTACATTCAACCGATTGGATCTTACTAAAAGAACCCTCGATGCTTTTTATAAGCATTATGACATGGATAAGAAGCCGTATCACATCTTTGTGGATAACGGATCCAGTGATGGGACGGTAGAATGGTTGAGTGAGAGTAATTATGCTGCTGAGTTGTATGTCTTGACAAAGAACCTGGGATGCGGATGCGGCACCTCTATTGCGATGAAAGCAGCCATACTGGCACCCGGAAACCCCAGGTATATTTTGAACCTGGAGAACGACTGGTTATGCCTGCAGCCGTGCCTGGGCTGGGCAGCCATGATACTGGACAAATATAAAGAAGTTGCCCGGGTGGCTCTCTATGTCAAACCGGAAAAGATTGCTGCGCTGAAAATGACCGGGATGCCACTTTTAAAAGAGGGGAAGTTTTTTTACTATAGACCCGGGAATGGTGTGGTAACCTTCATGCCGTCCCTTATGAGGATATCCAAGGCCGGGGAGTGGTTCCCCGTTAGCACGGAGAAACAAATCATACAGCAAGGCAGTGTGTCTACGATTTTCCCTGCAGAAACAGATTTCTTCCGGCATATCGGGGGAGATCCCCTTCTGGAACGGAGGGACGGCGCCCGCTGGAAACGAAAAGAGAGCTATGGAAAGAAATGGGGTGAAGATGAAGGATGGATGCCCTGATGTCTGTTAATGTATACTGGTTTAATCCGCGAGAAAAGCAAGGCTTTCACAATTTCGGAGACACTTTGAACCCGGTTTTGATCGAGAGACTCTGTGGAGTGAAGGTTTTGTGGGCAAACTGCAATGATTGGAAAAATTACAAAAAATTCTATATGGCTATAGGATCGATACTGGGCAAAGCAAAACCTAATACTATTGTCTGGGGTACCGGTTTCGGTTCAGAGTCAAACAACTTAAACCGGCCTCCTTTGAAGATATGCGCAGTACGTGGGCCTATGACCCGCGAAAAGCTGCTCTCCCTGGGATTGTCCTGCCCTGAAATCTATGGTGACCCGGCTCTGCTGCTGCCCAGGATATATAATCCCACCGGGGGCAAAACCCATAAACTCGGAATAATCCCACACTATGTAGATAGAAACAGTGAATGGATAAAGACAACCGGGAGCAATCGGGATGTCAAAAGAATTAACGTCCAGGATAAAAATGTGTTAAGCATTATAGATGACATTTTAAGCTGTGAATTAATTGCTTCCAGTAGTCTTCACGGAATAGTAGCCGCGGATGCCTATGGAATTCCATCCCTGTGGCTGAAATTCTCCGACAAAGTCCTGGGAAAAGGATTCAAGTTCAGGGACTACTTCAGGTCGGTACATCGAAAGGTGGAAGAACCGTTGGTCGTTACCGGCAATACTACTTTATCTCAAGTATTCGACGGGTTTTCTGATTACAGGATAGATATCGACCTGGAAAAACTGCATGAGGTTTGCCCCTTTGGGGATGGAGAACAGTAATGAACATCGAATTAGAGATAACCCTGGAGTGCAATGCCGGATGCTCACAATGTAGTAGACATTGTAATATATTCGATTACGGACCGAGTGAAATGAGTACGGAACAGGTAAATAGATTCATCAGGCAAGTAAAAGAGCGTCAAAAAACACTGGATATTTTAAGCATTATGGGGGGTGAACCGACAGTACATCCAAAAATGGAAGAAATCACGCTGTTATTGTTCAACCAGTTGAAATTAAAGGGCTATGTTAACAAATTGCGGATTGCCACGAACGGGATTAACCCGATCCCGGATTCGATAAAAAATCTTCCGATCGAGATAATTACCAGTCCTCCAGCAAAAAAAGAACACCGCTGCCAATTTATCGCCCCTAAAGACATTAAGCAAAAAATGTGTTTTTGTGAAGTTCCATATACTTGCGGAATTGCCTTAAATTATTTCGGATATTTTCCCTGTGGAGCCGGCGGCGCTATTACCAGGTTATTTAAGCTAACTCATCTCATTCGATATGAACTACCGGACTCAGTTGAAGATTTTGGAGATTTCGAAGTTTTGTGCAAACTCTGTCAGAAAAGCGCATTAAAACCTGTTATGCTGAGAGACCACAACCCTGACCCAAGTGTTAGTTTCCAAAAAGCTATCAAAAACTATGAGAAAGCCAAACCTTCATATAGATCATTTTAATCCGTATCCCTTCAGGATGATACAATACGCGAAAGTCAAATTACCACCCCCAGAGTTAATGCCATATGGCAAGTCAAGGGAAAAATTACAGTTTTTGTAAAATTTCTATGTATTGCTTAACAAGATGTTTTGTCATCCCTGTTGCTTGGGTTATAAAATCCAGATCCTGATTATTTTTAT